>JAFUUL010000099.1 GCA_017483805.1 Prevotella sp. | reverse complement strand
TTTGCCCATGATTTGGTTATCGTTTGAGTTTCGCAGCTGCAAAGATAACCAAAAGGGCTGATTCTCGTGCGAGAGTCAGCCCAATTTTTCCTCATGCGCACACGTACGCGAACATGTCATGGTTTAGCGGACAGTAATAATAAAATTATAATCGTTAAAAACTTAATGAAGATGAAGAAATCATTAATTTCAGGTGTTGCAGCATTGGCATTGGGCTTCGCTATCGTAGGTTGCTCGAGTCATGACGACTACAACTTTGAGCAGGCGAAGCAGGCAGACTATGCCAAGGCTTTCGAAAAGGAATTTGGTAAGGTGGCCACAAATCAGAACTGGGGCTTCACCGACCAGAACGCTGGTACCCGTAGTGCTAATGTGAACCGCAATGAGTGGGGTACAGGTAATGGTAATGGCGGCCATGTGGCTGTTCCCGAGAATGTGACTCCCGACGAGCGCACGTTGGTGTTCAACTACTTCAACAAGAAGCGTGAGGGTGCTATCAATGAGAATAATGTCCTTTGGACTGACTTCTTTATCACAGAGGTTTGGAAGGGTGAAGATGTCTATAAGGATGGCTATGAGAATAATGTGAAGGGTTCTGACCAAATGAATCACCTGCAGGTGCTGAAGGGTGAGGGATACATTGATGACAAAGGTGCCCTTCAGGGTGATTGGGAGCACGCCAACGACTTCAACAATGGCAACCACTACTCTGAGTACAACACTATCAAAGGCCACACCTATATGGAGAACAGTGGCACGCTGGACTTCGCTTATCACAACACTTCTGACTCGAAGTACCACAACGAGTACATCATCATCCCTGGTGCTGAGATCGATGCTTCACTGGCTGGCTACTACTATGTAGGTTTCGACTTCTATGCACATGGCACCGATATTTATCCCGCCAACAAGAACATGGACGTGGAGCGCGACTGGGTGTTCACCGACTGGATTGTCCGCATCAGTCCCGCTGAGTTCCTTGGTTCGCAGCGCGTCTTCGTTGAGGATATCATCACCAGCACTGACCTGAGCAATGTCTCGTCCTCTGACTGGGACTTCAACGATGCCGTGTTTGATGCCTATATCAAGTATAACGAGAGTTGGAAGGATGGCAACTATGCCGTCATCACCCTCCGCGCTGCTGGTGGCACTCTGCCTCTGACCATCGCTGGAAGAGAAGTACACGAGTTGTTCGGCGTGAGCCAGGAGACCATGGTCAACACTGGTGCTGCAGGTGGTGCTGAGGTGGCTCCCGTGCAGTTCCGCCTGACCAAGGATGAGATTGTTTCTGCCAATGCCAACGACATCAAGGTGGTCGTGACCGATGCCAAGGGCCAGAAGATCGAACTGACCGCTAAGGTTGGTCAGGCTACTCAGAAGGTGGCTGCTCCCGTCGAGAACCACGTGAAGTGGCTGAAGGAGCGCAACCACATCAAGAACGGCTATCCCACCTTCGAGGAATATGTAGGTGACGCAACCAAGGTGTGGTACGAGCCTGCCGTTGAGGACTACCTCTATCAGAAGTGGTTCTAATCCTGCAAGTAACATCTGAATATATATATAAAGGGGTGGTCATCGTCGTAGAGACGGTGACCTCCTTTTTTTCGCGGATGTGAAAATTCTCAATCCCCCATTCTCAATTCTCGATTAAATTTCGTACCTTTGACTTTGTCGAAGATACTTGCGCTCGAAAGAAAAAAACAAAAAAGATCTTTTTTTATTTTTTTCTTTGCTCGCTTATTCGTACCTTTGCAGGCACTATGGTACTGAATTATATTTGGATAGCATTCTTCCTGATAGCCTTCATCGTGGCGCTGGTCAGGTTGCTGATGGGAGACATGGATGTGTTTCCCGCCATGATGGACTCTACCTTCGCTTCGTCGAAGACCGCGTTCGAGATCTCACTGGGCCTGACGGGCGTGCTGTCGCTCTGGCTCGGCGTGATGAAAGTGGGCGAACGGGGTGGGGTGGTCGGTGCGCTGGCCTGGCTGCTGTCGCCTGTCTTCAGGCGGCTCTTCCCTGAGATTCCCAAGAACCATCCCGTCATGGGCAGCATCTTCATGAACATTGCCGCCAATATGCTGGGACTGGACAATGCCGCCACGCCCCTGGGCCTGAAGGCGATGGAGCAGATGCAGGAACTGAACCCGAAGAAGGACACGGCGTCGAACTCGATGATCATGTTCCTGGTGCTCAACACCAGCGGACTGACGCTCATCCCCGTCAGCATCCTGGTCTACAGGGCGCAGATGGGAGCCGCACAGCCCACCGACATCTTTATCCCCATCCTGCTGGCCACCTTTGCATCGACGCTGGTGGGTGTCGTTGTCACGTCCCTCTTCCAGCGCATCAACCTGTTCAACTGGGTGCTCCTGCTGACGCTGGGCGCCGCCTGTCTGTTGGTGTCGGGCATGGTGTGGCTGTTCAGCACGCTGGATGGCGAGACGATGAACGTGGTCAGCACCACGCTGGCCAATGTGCTGCTGATGCTCATCATCGTCTGCTTCATCGTCGTGGGATTGTTCAGGAAGATCAATGTCTACGATGCCTTCGTCGAGGGCGCCAAGGATGGTTTTACTACGGCCGTCCGCATCATCCCCTATCTGGTGGCCATTCTCGTTGGAATCGGCGTTTTCCGTGCCTCAGGGGCGATGGATTGGCTGATTTCCGGCATCGGCAGCCTCGTTGAGGCGTCAGGCCTGAACAGCGACTTCGTGGGTGCCCTGCCCACGGCCCTGATGAAGCCCCTCAGCGGCAGTGGTGCCCGCGGCATGATGGTCGACGCGATGACCACCTATGGTGCCGACTCGTTCGTAGGCCGTCTGGCGTGCATCTTCCAGGGGTCGACCGACACCACTTTCTATATCCTGGCCGTCTATTTCGGCTCCGTCGGCATCCGCTACACCCGTCATGCCGTAGCCTGCGGCCTGCTGGCCGACCTGGCCGGCATCCTGGCTGCCATATTCATTGCTTATCTTTTCTTCGCTTAGACTATGTCCAACCTCAAGTCACTTGCAAAAGACACGGCCATCTATGGCCTCTCCAGCATCGTCGGTCGGTTCCTCAACTATATGTTGGTGCCGCTCTACACCCGCTATATGCCCAAGGATACTGGCGACTATGGCATCAGTACCAACATTTATGCCTATACGGCGCTTATCCTTGTGCTGCTCACCTTCGGCATGGAGACCACGTTGTTCCGCTATGCCAACGACGACCGCTACAAGCCCGATACGGTCTTCTCGACAGCGATGGCTGTTGTCGGCTCGCTAACTGGCGTTTTCCTGGTGCTGCTCTTCACGCTCATCGATCCTATCAGCGGTTCGCTGGGCTATGCCGCCCATCCCGACTATCTGCTGATGATGGGCGTGGTCGTGGCCCTCGATGCCCTGCAGGCCATCCCCTTCAGTTACCTGCGTTTCCAGAAGCGGGCCATCCGCTTTGCGTCGCTCAAGATGCTGTTCATCATCCTCAACATTGGTCTGAACGTCATCTACTTCGTACTGCTGGGAAAGACCTCTGTGTTCTATGTCTTCTTCATCAACCTGCTCTGCACGGGCCTGATCACCTTCTTCTTCCTGCCCGACCTGTTCCGCATCCATTGGCACTTCGACGGTAGCCTGCTCAAGCAGATGTTTGCCTACTCGTGGCCCATCCTGGTATTGGGCATTGCTGGCATTCTGAATCAGGTGGCGGACAAGATCCTATTCCCCTTGGTCTATCCCGATGAGAAGGAGGCTAACGTGCAACTGGGCATCTATGGCGCCTGTGTCAAGATTGCCATGATTATGGCCATGATTACCCAGGCCTTCCGCTATGCCTATGAGCCCATCGTCTTTGCCAAGAGCAAGGATGCCGATAAGACCGAATACTATGCAGCAGCCATGAAGTATTTTCTGATCTTCACGCTGCTGGCCTTCCTCTGCGTCATCGGTTGGATGCCGTTGCTGCAGCGGATCATCGGTGAAGAATATCGTGTGGGGCTTGGCGTGGTGCCTATCGTCATGGTGGCCGAGATCATGATGGGTGTCTATTTCAACCTGTCGTTCTGGTATAAACTCATCGACAAGACCATCTACGGTGCTTGGTTCTCTTTGGCTGGTTGTCTGGTGCTCTTCGCTGTCAACATCCTGTTCATTCCGAAGTATGGCTACTGGGCCTGTGCTTGGGGTGGTGTGGCCGGCTATGGCACGGCAATGGTGCTGAGTTATGTCGTCGGCCAGCGCAAGAACCCCATCCCCTATCCGATGAAGGATCTTCTGGTCTATGTCCTGGTCACTGTCGTCCTGTCGGCTCTCGTCTTTGTCACCGCCGACTATCTGCCCCAGTGGGCACAACTCGCCTTCAACACGCTGCTCATCGGAGTCTTTGCGGCTGTCATCGTCAAGCGCGACCTGCCCCTGTCCAGCCTCCCCGTCATCGGCAAACGATTTAAGAAATAATTCATTCAATAATAATATGAAAAAGATTCTCCTATTACTTTTCACTCTTCACTTGTCACTTATCACTTCTAAAGCCGATGAGGGCATGTGGACACTCTACAACCTGCCACAGGCAGTGTACGAGCAGATGAAAGGCTATGGCTACGGCCTGCCCTACGAAAAACTCTATCAGGCCGACGACGCCATCATGAAGTCGGTGGTCAACTTCTCCGGCTACTGCTCCGGCGTGGTGGTCAGCCCTGATGGCCTGGTCTTCACCAACCACCACTGCGGCTTCGAGGCCATCCGTTCGCATAGCACCGTGGATCACGACTATATGCTCAACGGCTTCTACGCCCAGACGCAGGCCGACGAACTGCCCAACAAGAATATGTTTGTCTCGTTCATGGTCGAGCAGAAAGACATTACAGAGCAGATCGTGACGCCCGCCTTCGAACAGATGAGCCGTCGTGAGCGTAGCATTTTCATCGATTCCATCGAGAATGTGATGTCGAAGGATGTGAAGGCCCAGGACTCCACGCTCCGTCTGGAGATCAAGCCTTTCTACGAGGGCAACCGCTATTTCGCCACCACCTATCGCGACTTCCGCGACCTGCGTCTGGTGTTTGCCATCCCCAAGTCGATGGGTAAGTTCGGCGGCGAGACCGACAACTGGATGTGGCCGCGCCAGACCTGCGACTTCTCCGTCTTCCGCATCTATGCCGACCCCAAGACCAACGGTCCTGCCGACTACTCTGAGGACAACGTGCCTTACCACCCTGAGCACTGGGCCAAGATCTCTACCGAGGGCTATCGCGAGGGCGACTTCTCGATGACGATGGGCTATCCCGGCTCCACGTCGCGCTATCTGTCCAGTTACGGCATCGAGGAACGCTACGCCCAGAACCATGCCCGCTATCAGGTACGTGGCGTGAAGCAGGAGGTGATGAAGCGCCACATGGATGCCTCCGAGGCCGTGCGCATCAAGTACGACTCAAAGTATGCCCAGAGCAGCAACTACTGGAAGAACTCCATCGGCATGAACAAATGTATCGATTCCATCGGACTCATCCAGCAGAAGCGCGACTTCGAGTCGCAGTTGAAGCAGTGGATGGACACCACGGGCTACTTTGCTGATCAACTGGACTTCGACAAGTTGGCCAAACTCTATCGGCAGCGCATCAGCGTGATGGAGGCATACACCTATTTCACAGAGAGTTTCGCCCGCAACGACGAACTCAGCACGCGTGCCCTCCGCTCCCACAACGGCTCCCACCCCGTGGGCCACGGCAAGCGTCAGCACATCACCTTCAAGGACAACAGTGCATCGTGGGACTACGACACCGACCGCGAGATTCTGGGCGCTATGCTCAAGAACTATCGTGAGCAGATGAAAGATACTAAGTATCTGCCGGCCTTCTATACCGAGGTCATCGACAAGAAGTTTGGCGGCAACTATCAGGCCTATGCCGACTATCTCTACAAGCACTCCAAACTGCTGAAGAAGAAGGCCCGCCTCTATCCCATGAAGAAAGCGTTTATGAAGGATCCGGGCGTCAGTTACGGCTTCGACCTGACCGATGTGATGAACGAACTGCGCCTGAAGATGGGCCGGATGAACGACAGCATTGCCCGTCTGGAGCGCTATCTCTGTGCCGCCAAGTTGCGCATGGAGGAAGACCTGCCCCACTATAGCGATGCCAACTTCACCATGCGTCTCTCCTACGGACAGGTGAAGGAGTACAACCTGGGTGGACGGCCTTCCGGCTATCAGACCAAGGCTCCCAGCCTGGTGGCAAAGATGAAAACGGGCGATTCCATCGAGGACTATAAGGTGGAGCCGGAGATGCTGGACCTCTTCAAGGGACAGGATGACCTGCAACTCTGCTTCCTGACGACCAACGACATCACTGGCGGCAACAGCGGCTCGCCGATGTTCGACGGACAGAACCGCTTGATCGGACTGGCTTTCGACGGCAACTGGGACAGCCTGTCGAGTGACATCTTCTTCGACTCACAACTGGCCCGCTGCATCGGCGTCGATATCCGCTATGTGCTCTTCATGATGGATAAGTGGGGACATGCTGACCGACTCTTAAACGAGATGCGATGAGGCGTTGGGTGTGCGTACTATTAGGACTTTGCACGCTATGCGTACAAGGGCAGACTCCCTTGTCACGCTATAGCGTGGCAACGGCCTTGTCGCACACCAATTTCATCGATTCCATCGCCATCGAATGGGACAACCAGCAGATTTATATCCCTGTCCAGATGGGTGGCAAGACCTATCGCTTCCTGTTCGACACGGGATCGGCGCAGGCTGTGGTCTATGCCGACACCCCCATTGAGGGCTGCAGGCCGGCCGGACATATCCTTTCCCACGATGCCATTGGAGCCATCGATACGGTGCAGATGGTCACGCTGCCGCCTATGAAGATGGGCAGCATCACCTTCTCCGATTGTCAGGCCACGCTCCAGCGGCGTGCCGTCAAGGGCCGCAACTTCGATGGAATCGTGGGTTTCGATATCATTAACCGAGGCCTGAACGCCAAGATCGATGTGCGCAATCGCCTGCTGATTCTGACCGATGCCAAGAACTACTTCGACCGCGAACAGGGCTTCGACGTGCGTTACAAACTGAAGTATCACGTACCTTATTTAATAATAAGTCCTTTCGGCAGGTTCACTGAGGAGGCGCTTTTCGACACCGGCAGCCGTCGGTTCTACTCGATGAACAAGCAGAGTTTCGACCTGATGGCTACGAAGGAAGGCCCGCAGGTTGAGACGCAGGTGGAAGGCCGCTCCGTGGGGCGTCATGCCATCGGCAACTTCGGCGCTGAGCCGCTGGGCGAGGTGGTGTTTCTGAACCTTAGCAGTCTGAAACTGGGCGATTTCACCTTCTCCGATGTCCATACCGTCACCACGCAGGGCGGTTCCCACCTGGGTGCCTCGCTGCTGGACTACGGTGTGCTGACGGTGAATCCCAAGAAGAAGCGCATCCGCTTCCAGCCCTATCAGCAGACCACGGTGATACCCGTGGGCAACCGCCAGACGGAGATTGCCTTCGTCTCAGAGCGGGGTATGCCTTGCGTCGGACTGGTTTGGGAGCGCGGCGTGCCCTATCGTCAGGGTTTTCGCGAGGGCGACATCATCACCGAGATAGATGGTCGGCCCGTCATGAGTTTTGCCCATTTCGTCGGCTGGCCCTTCCTCATTGGTCGTGAATACCTCTTCAAGGTGAAAGACCGCCAGGGCCGGCAGCGCGAGATACGCTGGGTCAGGCTGCCTTGATATAATTTTTTTTCTTTTTTTCTGTAACTTTTGCCTTCGTCAGTCGTCTTAGTATAATAGAGAGGATGAAAAAGATCAGTTTCCGCACCGATGTGTTACCGCTGAAGAACGAACTCTTCCGCCTGGCACTGGGCATCACTCTCAACAAGGCTGATGCCGAGGATGTGGTGCAGGAGACGATGCTCAAGGTCTGGAACCGCCGCGAACAGTGGGACGCGATAGAGTCGATAGAGGCCTTCTGCATGACCATCTGCCGGAATGTGGCACTCGACCGCCAGAAGCGGATGGAGAATCGGAACGCATCGCTCGAAGACGTGGGGCACGAGGCACCCGACCATTCCTACAGCGCCAATCCTGAAGAACAGGCTGTGCAGCGCGACAGGGTGGAACGCGTGAGACGACTGATGAACCTGCTGCCTGAGAAACAGCGCACCTGTATGCAACTGCGCGACATCGAGGGCAAGTCCTACAAGGAGATAGCAGCCGTGATGGACATCACCGAACAACAGGTGAAGGTGAACATCTTCCGGGCCCGACAGACCATTAAACAGAAGTATTTAGAACAAGAACAATATGGACTATAAGTACATCGAACAGTTGCTGGAACGCTACTTCGAGGCCGAGACGACCTTGAAGGAGGAGCAGATTCTGAAGGCTTTCTTCGAACAGAACGACGAGGAGATGCCCGCCGAACTGCGCCAGTATCGCTCACTTTTCGCTGCGATGGTGCAGGAAGACACGCTGGGCGACGACTTCGATGAGCGTCTGCTGCAGATGACCGAGGAGGCTCCGCAGGTGAAGGCCCGCACCATCAGCCTGGCCGAGCGCCTGAAGCCCCTGTTCCGCGCCGCCGCCGTGGTGGCCATCGTGCTGACGCTGAGCAACGCCCTCAACCAGTCGATGGGCGACAATAGTACCTGGGTCGACGAAAACAGTTACGCCCTCGAGCAGATGGAGCCTTCGGCCGATGAGCCGGCAATGGCCTACGAGCAGGCAGGCGACTCGCTGCTGACCGACTCGCTGTTCAAGCCTACGGGCTATCTGGAATAGAACATTTCTATGCTTTCTCTATAAAATAGATCATTTAATTAAAACATTGCTTTAAAGTGAAACTGTGAAGTTTCTGACTTTTAGAACGAAAATAGGCCATCTCGTCAAGCGCGACAGATGGCCTTTTCCAATTAACTCTTAATTCTTAACTCTTAATTCTTAACTCTCCTCATTCTCAGGTACAACTGATAGATCGACGGCACCACAATCAGCAGCGAGAAGCCGACGGCCATCAGGGCGCGGCTTTGCGAGCCGAACACTTCGGTCAGCGTGATGTCAGGGTCGGGATAGGCGTGGTAGAGCAGATAGGCCACCGTGTTGTTGATCCAGTGGTAGATGATGCCAGGCAGCACGCTGCCCGTCCGCTCGTACATCCAGCCCAGCAGCAGACCGATGAGCAGGGGGTGTATGAACTGTGCCGGATTCATGTGGGCCAGGGCAAACAGCAGGGCCGACAATGCAATCATTAGCCAGCGGTGCTCCGGCTTCCACTCCAGCAGGACGCGCAGGACGGCACCTCTGAACACCAACTCCTCTGCGATGGGGGCCAGCAGGCAGATGATGGCATAGCCGCCGGTGGTCGACATGATCAGGGTCAGGCTCTGTTCGGCCTGGTCGATCATCTTCTGGATGAAGTCGGGCCACTGTTCGGGCATCGTCAGTTCCTGGAAGTACATCGACGGCAGGATCAGACCGATGGAGGCCAGCACGCACCAGAACAGCACGCCCCATGGGCGTGTCTCTATGAACCGCCTCGACACTGGCGACCACTTGAGCGTCGTAAACAAGCCAATGGCCACTATCGAGAAAAGAGCCATCGAGACGATAAGTGCCGTTGGCGATGGATTCGCGCCTATTTGCAAATTGTTAAATGTTCCGTTGATGACAACCTCGGCTATGATGACCACCACTTGGGCAATCATTTGGATAGCCAGGAATAGCAGCACAAAGGCTACGGCTATCAGGGGGTTAAGATTCTTGTTCATATTTATCTAATCGTTTTTCTGCTTCTGCTTTGTCTCTTCTGATCTGTTCGGCCAGTGCCTCGCCAGAGGTGAACTGCCGCTCTTCGCGCAGACGGCTGATGAACCAGATGCGGATGCGCCTGTCGTAGATTTCGCCCAATTCATCGAAAATATTCGTCTCCAGCGTGCGCTTCTCGCCGTTGAATGTCGGTCGCGTGCCGATGTTCATGATGCCCCGCATCGTCATGATGATATCCTCCACCTCTGCCATCACGGCGTAGACGCCATCCTGGGGAATGATCTTGCTGTCACAGTCCGGCTGCATGTTGGCCGTCGGGAAACCGATGGTCCGGCCTATCTGCTCGCCGTGCACCACCCGCCCATCCAGCGAGTAGGGCCTGCCCAGACACTGGCGGGCCTCGTCCACCAGCCCTTCCTTCAGCAGATGGCGGATGCGCGACGAACTGGCGTTGGCACCTTCCACTGCCAGCGGCGTGCCGCAGACCACCTGGAGGCCTATCTCGCTGCCGTAGCGCCGATAGTCCTCGAAGCCCTCGCTGCGGTCGTGGCCGAAGCGGTTGTCATAGCCGGTCAGCAGCAGCCGCACGCCCAGTTGCCGATGGAGTACCGTCTCCATGAAGTCGCGGGCCGACAGGCTGGCCATCTGCTGGTCGAAGCGCAGCACGACCAACTGGTCGATGCCCGTCTCGCTGAGCAGATGGATCTTTTCGTAGAGTATCGTGATGAGTTCCGGCTTCCAATCGGGCTGCACCACCTGTCTGGGTGGTCGCTCAAAGGTGATGACCATCGACTGCAGCCCCTGCTGCGCGGCCTCTTGCTTGAGCCGATTCAGCAAGAAACGATGTCCCAGATGCACACCATCGAACACGCCGATGGTGGCAGCAAAGGTTCCCTCGCAGCGGGAGTTGTCGGGATAGTATATCGTTTTCATCGGGCTGCAAAGTTACAACATTTAATCGAGAATCGAGAATGGCGGCTTCAGAATTGCACCCAAAATTGATAATTGATGTTAAATAAACGGCCCTCAAGACAAAATTCTTCACTCTTCACTCTTCACTTTTTTTCGTACCTTTGCACGCTGAAATCGGACTTGTAGCTCAGTTGGTTAGAGCAACAGACTCATAATCTGGAGGTCCCAGGTTCAAGCCCTGGCTGGTCCACACTGAAAATCAGTAACTTACGAACAATCGAAGGTTGCTGATTTCTATTTTTGCGAACAATTTGCGAACAAAATGATATTTCATGGAACATTGTGCATACCTCCTGAAGGCTTTGGTATCTGCATTTTGTTCGCAAAATCCTCGATTTTTGTTCGCAAAGCGTAAAAAACTCCTTATTTGTATCTTATTTCTCTAATATTTTCGTACCTTTGTCGCTGGATTTCGCATTCGTGTGATACCCAAAGACATTGTGGGCAAGAGAAATGGCGTTCGCTATCTCATTCAATGACCTCGAAATGTAGGAAGTTTCAAGGAATAATTGTCAGAGAATGGATAAGGTGAGCGTTCACGTTATAGCGTGGACGAAACTTATCTGACAATTATGGCACTTCCTACAGCCACGAGGGAAAGATATGGGTTGTTCACGCTTTCTTTATGCTCAGTGTATTAGGAAAGTTTAACGCCCCGCAGCGTCATATTTCCACGATTACGGCGTATATATAATAAAAGGTAAAGACAAATAAGAAACAAACAATGAACAAGAAAACCATCATCAGAATCCTCATCGCCGTCGTGGTGATTATCGCCGTGAAGAAGGGCGTGTCGTTCGTCTACGACAAGATACAGGTCATGAACGCGCCGACGATGCAGGAAATCAGCGAGGCGAACCCGTGGGCGGTCCCTGCCGACTGGTTCAAGACCGACACGATTACCATCAAGGGACGCATCGAGGACTACGACGCCGAGCGGTTCGGCTTCACGTCGATGGCGTGCTACTACAATGACGTGTTCGAGAAGGGCAGCATGGTGCTGGTGCTCGACATCGCCGATGACGGCACGTTCTGCAAGAAATTCCTGGCCAGCTATCCCGTACACAATTCGTTCATTGCCGACGACTCGAAGGTGCGCTTCAATGCCATCCGATTTTTTGCCCGTCCCGGCGAGACCATCGACGTCACCGTGCGCAAGGCTTCGTTCGGTCGCTACGAATGCGTCTACAACGACGGCAGCAGCCGCGACGTGGAGCGATGGCTCCGCACGTCAGACAAATTCGCGGATGCCTTGAGTCCGCTGTGGAAGTTCGAGGGCAAGTTTGACAATGCCAACGAGGTGGCCGACGAGGTCTGGAAACGCTTGATGGCCAAACTGCAATCAGTCAGCCGCAGCGAGGACTACACGCCAATGGAAGTGCAGTTGGCACTGGCCGACATTCAGGCTCACTTCGGCATGGACTACATCGGCTGCATTGAGCGGCTGGCTAATGGCCTGGTAAAGCACGAGAAGCGCGACAGCGTTTGGCACACCGAGATTCTCGACAGCGTGGAGTGGCAGAAATATCTCGACAGCAAGACTTACGAACCCCTGCGCCGCATCGACTACGACAATCCGCTGCTCTTCGCCAGCAGCAGTTACCACTTCCTGCAGAACCACATTCAGTACGCCAAGCCCGTCAGAGAAGGCCAGTACAAGGGACTTCTCACCGAGGGCGGCGGCATGATAATCAACGTTGAGAACTTCACCAAGATGCTCTCCAACGGCCTCGCCGCCCTGCGCGACTTCATGGGCGCAGACCACGAGAACCTGTTGGCGCAGATGTGTGTCTACAATGACATCATAAGTGAGTTCGACACATGGCGCGAGGATGGAAGCTCCTTACAAGAAATGCTCGCCAACAAGACGATAACCGAGGAACAGAGAAAGGAAAACCTCGACAACTGGCCGACGCTCACCAGAATGTGGCCGCTCTACATCGACGCCATAAAGAACCCCTACATCCGTCAGAAAGCCGAGCAGTTCCGCGACCGCCGCTTGTCGCAGAAAGACCTCGCCACCCCACTGCCATCCACGCCCGAGGCAGAATTGATTCGCAATCTCGTTGCCAAGTACCCCGGCAAGTTCCTCGTCATCGACTTCTGGGGCATGACGTGCGGCCCCTGCCGTGCTGCCATCCAAGAAAGCAAGGAACTTCGCGCCGAGATAGCCAAGCGCGACGACGTGAAACTCATCTTCATTGCCGGAGAGCGCACCAAGGAGGGCAGCGACGCCTATAAGAAATACGTGGCCGAGTGGCTGGCCAATGAAGAGACCATCTGCCT
>JAFUUL010000040.1 GCA_017483805.1 Prevotella sp. | reverse complement strand
CGTAAGAGGGATTTGCAAAGTAGGCACCCTTGCGATAGCACTGAACGGCAGCGGTGCAGTTGCAACCCATAGCGTTGGTGGAGAGGAAGTAGGTATTGCCGTAACCGCCAGTAGCGATGACCACGGCATTTGCGCTGAAGCGCTCGAGTTGACCGGTGGTCAGGTTCTTGGCGATGATACCACGGGCACGGCCGTCGACGATGACCACATCCTCCATCTCGTAGCGGGTGTAGAGTTTCACCTTGCCGGCCTTCACCTGGCAAGAGAGAGAACTGTAGGCACCGAGCAGCAACTGCTGACCGGTCTGACCCTTGGCGTAGAACGTACGGCTGACCTGGGCACCACCGAACGAACGGTTGGCCAGCATGCCACCATACTCGCGAGCGAAGGGAACACCCTGAGCCACGCACTGGTCGATGATGTTGTTAGAGACCTCAGCCAGACGATAGACGTTAGCCTCGCGAGCACGATAGTCACCACCCTTCACGGTGTCGTAGAACAGACGATAGACGGAGTCACCATCGTTCTGATAGCACTTGGCGGCGTTGATACCACCCTGAGCGGCGATAGAGTGAGCGCGACGGGGCGAGTCCTGAATGCACAGGTTAATCACATTGAAGCCCATCTCGCCGAGCGAAGCAGCAGCCGATGCACCAGCCAGGCCGGTACCCACGACGATGACGTCGAGTTTCAGTTTGTTCTTCGGGTTGACCAGACGCTGATGAGCCTTATATTCCTTCCATTTCTCAGGTACTGGACCTGCGGGAATCTTCGAATCAATTACTTTAGCCATAATCTTTTTCTTAGCGTTTAAGGTTTAACAAGTTGCACAACAAAACAGGCTCTTGAAATAGAAGGTCAGGATGACTGCCAAGAAGCCGAGCATCAGCAGCGTGGTGTAGATGAAGCCGATGATCTTCCAACGGCAGAACCAGGTCTTGCCGCTGGCACCCAGGGTCTGCATAGCCGACCAGAAGCCGTGAGTCAGGTGGAACCAGATGGCCACGATCCAGATGACATAGAGCACCACGTAGAGAGGCTGCGAGAAGGTGTACTGGATGATGCCGTAGCCGTCGGTGGGATCGAAGCCCATCGTGGTGTGCATCAGTTCGGCAAACATCATCTTGTACCAGAAGTTGGCCAAGTGCAGGATGAGACCCAGCAGGATGATGATGCCCAGCACGAGCATGTTCTTAGAGGCCCACTCCACCTTACCGCTGTTCACCGTAGTAGCCACCTCGTAGCGGTTTTCGCCACGGGCCTTGCGGTTCTGAGCCGTCAGGATGAAAGCATACACAATGTGGAGCAAAGCCAAGCCAGCCAAGCCCATCGTTGCCACCACGGCATACCAGTTGGCGCCGAGCATCTTACAAATCAGATTGTAAGCCTCGCCCGAGAAGAGCGCCACCAAGTTCATGCAGCAGTGGAAAGTCAAAAACAGAATAAGCGAGATGCCAGTCACCGACATCACCACTTTTCTACCAATTGTTGATTTAAATAACCACATAAATGCTTGAAAATTAATTAATTAATATTGAGTTTAGATTTATTGTCAGCAAACGGCCGACCCTCGCGGGCCAGAAGAAAAGTACTAAATTATTGGTACGTACGTACGTTTGAGGGTACAAAATTACTAAAAACTAATGAGAAATCAAACACTTTTGGATAGAAATCTAATTTTTATGGTATTATTTTTACGATTTCCACACAAAATTAGTAACTTTGCCACCGAAAAAACAAAGAAAAGAATGATACTGGAATACGACGTTGTGGTCATCGGTGGCGGACATGCGGGTTGCGAGGCGGCTTGTGCCTCGGCCAACATAGGTGCAAAGACGCTGCTGGTGACGATGGATATGAACAAGATTGCACAGATGTCGTGCAACCCTGCCGTGGGCGGCATTGCCAAGGGGCAGATCGTGCGGGAGATAGATGCCTTGGGTGGACAGATGGGGCGCGTGACCGACGCCACCGCCATCCAGTTCCGTATGCTGAACGTAGGCAAGGGCCCTGCCGTGTGGAGCCCGCGCGCCCAGTGCGACCGCGGCAAGTTCATCTGGGAGTGGCGCAGCACGCTCGACGAGACCCCCAACCTGGACATCTGGCAAGACCAAGCCGAGGAACTGCTGGTAGAGGAGCGTCCCGTCTGTTGCGATAGTATCGCAACAAACAGAACGAGCAAGACGGTGGTGGGCGTGCGCACCATCTGGGGAGCCGAGATCCACGCCCGCTGCGTGGTCATCACGGCCGGCACGTTCCTCAACGGACTGATGCACATCGGGCGGAAGATGGTGAAGGGCGGACGCATAGCCGAGCCGGCAGCCGAGCACCTGACGGAGAGCATCACCCGCCACGGCATCCGCTCTGCCCGCATGAAGACCGGCACGCCCGTCCGCCTGGACAAGCGGAGCATCGACTTCAGCCGCCTGCGCCGTCAGGACGGCGACCAGCGCCCCTACCGCTTCTCCTACTTCCCGCAGCCGTCTGTCCCCGCCGCCCCGTCCGTCCCGTCTGTTGCGGAAGTATCGCAACACACTGAACATGAGGCCCCCCTACCCCAACTGCCCTGCTGGGAGTGCTACACCAACCCCGCCGTGCACGAGATGCTGCGCTCAGGGCTGGCCGACTCGCCGCTCTACAACGGACAGATTCAGTCGATAGGCCCGCGCTACTGCCCATCGATAGAAACCAAACTGGTGACCTTCCCTGACCGCGAGCAGCACCTGCTGTTCCTCGAGCCAGAAGGCGTGGAAACCAACGAAATGTATCTGAACGGCTTTTCGTCGTCGCTGCCGATGGAGGTGCAGATAGAGGCTCTGCGGAGGATTCCAGGACTCGAACAGGCTCGCGTCTACCGGCCCGGCTACGCCATCGAGTACGATTTCTTCGATCCCACGCAGTTGAAACATACGTTGGAATCGAAAATTATTGATGGTCTCTTTATGGCCGGACAGGTGAACGGCACGACGGGTTATGAGGAGGCTGCCGGACAGGGGTTGGTGGCTGGCATCAACGCCGCACTGAAGTGCGATGGAACCAAAGAATTTGTGATGCATCGTGACGAGTCGTATATCGGCGTGCTGATAGACGACCTGGTGACGAAGGGCGTGGACGAGCCCTACCGGATGTTCACATCGCGCGCCGAATACCGCATCCTGCTTCGTCAGGATGATGCCGACGCCCGACTGACGGAACGCTCCTACGAGATAGGGCTGGCCAAACGCGACCGCTACGAGTGGTGGCTGGAGAAAAAGCAGCACATCGAAGAAATCGAAAATTTCTGCAAGAATTTCCCCATCAAAGCGAAGGAGATCAACCCCTCGCTGGAACGGCTCGGCACTACCCCACTCCAGTTTGGCGTGAAGTTGGAAGACCTGATTGCGCGTCCGCAACTGAACCTGCAGAACCTGCAGGAGATTATCCCAGAACTGAAAGATTTCATCGAGCGTCTGCCCAACCGGAAGGAGGAGATAGCCGAGGCAGCCGAGATCCGCATCAAATATAAAGGATACATCGAGCGCGAACGGCAGGTGGCCGAGAAGATGCACCGACTGGAGAACATCCGGATAAAAGGCCACTTCGACTACAATAGCATTCAGTCGCTCTCCACCGAGTGCCGACAGAAACTGACCGCCATCGACCCCGAGACGCTGGCACAAGCCAGTCGCATTCCTGGTGTGTCGCCCAGCGACATCAACGTGCTGCTGGTGCTGATGGGAAGATGAGGGAGTGATGGGTGAGAAGTGAGGAGTGATAAGTGACGAGTGATGTTCCACGTGAAACAAAAGACAATATGTAACAAATATAACTGACTGAAAATGAACAACAAAGTACTATTGGACAACCTGCGTTGCATCCCCGACTTTCCGAAGAAGGGCATCAACTTCAGAGACGTGACCACGCTCTACAAAAGTGGTGAGTGCATGCAAATCATGCTTGATGAAATGTATGAACTCTACAAGGACAAGGGCATCACCAAAATCGTAGGCATTGAGAGCCGCGGCTTCGTGATGGCTGCCGCCCTGGCTGGCCGACTGGGGTGCGGTGTGGTGCTGGCACGCAAGCCGGGCAAACTGCCCGCCACGGTCATCAAGGAATCGTTCTCGAAGGAATATGGCGTAGACACCATCGAGATGCACATCGATTCCATCACAGAGGATGACGTGGTGCTCATCCACGATGACCTGCTGGCCACAGGAGGTACGGCCAAGGCTGCCTACAAACTAGTGCAGCACTTCCACCCCAAGAAGACCTACATGAACTTCATCATCGAGATAACCGATGAAGGCCTTCACGGCAGGGATCTGTTCGAGGGCATCGAGTTGACAACGCTGATGACCATCTAATGTTTCACGTGAAACGAAAACTCGCGAAACACCTGTAAGCAAAGGGAAATGACGAAGGAAGAGAACGAGAAACGACTGGCGTATCTGAAGGGCATCGTGGCACGGCTGCCGGAGAAGCCTGGCAGTTACCAGTACTACGACGAGACGGGTACCATCATCTACGTGGGGAAGGCGAAGAATCTCAAGGCGCGAGTTTCGTCGTACTTCCACACGGAGGTAGACCGCTTCAAAACGAAGGTGCTGGTCAGCAAGATTCGCGACATCTCCTACACCGTGGTCAACACGGAGGAGGATGCCCTACTGCTGGAGAACGAACTCATCAAGAAATACAATCCGCGGTACAACGTACTGCTGAAGGACGGCAAAACCTACCCCAGCATCTGCGTGACTAACGAACCCTTCCCTCGCATCTTCAAGACGCGCACCATTAACAAGAAATGGGGCACGTACTACGGCCCCTACTCTCACATCTCATCGATGTATGCCGTGCTGGAACTGATCAACAAACTCTACCACCCGCGCACCTGTCGGCAGCCGATGACGAAGGAGGGCGTGGCGGACAAGAAATATCACGTCTGCCTGGAGTACCACATCAAGAACTGCTACGGGCCGTGCGTGGCCAAGCAGACCTACGAGGACTATCAGAAGAACATCATGCAGGCGCGCGAGATACTGAAAGGTAACACCCGACAGATACTGCGAGAGATGCGTGAGGAGATGCAGCAACTGGCCGAGGAACTGCGCTTCGAGGAGGCCGAGGAAGTGAAGCGCAAATACCTGTTGATAGACTCGTTTGTGAGCCGCAGCGAGGTGGTCAGCCACACCATCGACAACATCGATGTCTTCTCCATCACCAGCGACGAAAAGACGGCCTACATCAACTATATCCACGTCTCGAATGGGGCCATCAACCAGTCGTTCACGTTCGAATACAAGAAGCGCCTGAACGAGTCGGAAGTGGAACTGCTGCAACTGGGCATCGTAGAGATGCGCGAGCGGTTCAAGAGCAATTCCAGGGAGATTGTGGTGCCTTTCGAGCCGGAGATGGAACTGGAAAACGTGACCTTCACCATCCCCCAGAGAGGCGACAAGAAGACCCTGCTCGACCTGTCGGTGATGAACGGAAAACAGTATAAATTCGACCGCCTGAAACAGGCCGAAAAACTCAATCCGGAGCAGAAACAGGTACGGCTGATGAAGGAACTGCAGGACAAACTGGGCCTGCCCAAGATGCCCTATCAGATAGAGTGCTTCGACAACTCGAACATATCCGGCACCGATGCCGTGGCGGCCTGCGTGGTATTCAAGAAAATGAAGCCCTCGAAGCGCGACTACAAGCGGTATAACATCAAGACCGTGGAGGGTCCGGACGACTATGCGTCGATGAAGGAGGTGGTGTCGAGGCGATACAGACGCCTCCTGGAAGAAGAGCAGCCGCTGCCCGACCTCATCGTGGCCGACGGCGGAAAGGGACAGATGGAGGTGATCAGGGAGGTGATTCAGGACGAACTGAACCTGGACATCCCCATCGCAGGCCTGGCCAAGGACGACCGCCATCGTACCAACGAACTGCTCTATGGATTCCCGCCGCGAGTGATCGGATTGAAGACCGACTCGGAACTCTTCCACGTGCTGACCCAACTGCAGGACGAGGTGCACCGCTTCGCCATCACATTTCATCGAGAAAAGCGTTCTAAGCGCGCTCTGCACTCCGAACTGGACAATATACCAGGCATCGGCCCGAAAACGCGTGACGGGCTTCTAAATGCCCTCAAATCGGTTCGCAGGATCAGCGAGGCAGAAATGTCTACGCTTGCTGGTCTCATTGGCCAGGCAAAGGCTGAAATCGTGTATGCACATTTCCACTCCGCAGTAAAGTCAGAAGAACCCACCGAAGAGAATGAGTAAGTGCGACACCAAGTAGCCAAAAAGTGGTCAAATGGTCATTTGTCAAAATCATTTTGAAGTATAATTTTATTGATTATAATAATAAATATATATATTTATTATTATAATTGTTACATTTGACACTTGAAATCGATTTTGACATAATGACCAAATGACCAAAATGACCGCGAGGACACCAGCACTTGTAACTGAAAACTACAACTTTTTCCCAAAAACATTCGTGAACCGCAACCTAAAGTGCGTGTCTTTGCCAGCGAATTGGGATGCAAAACGCCACCTACTGGTGATTCGAACGTCATTTACGGCTCATAGCAATGGCAATTTAGGGAGTAAGGAATAGTACTTTAGCGGGGTAAAGTATGGCACTTTAGGACGTAAAGTGACGTTGGAATGGCACGAAGTTCCCAGCGGAACGACTCATAACAGACGGAGGAAGGAAAAACGCCTTCTGCGGGAGCAAAAAACGCTGAAATGAGCAACGGAAATTTGGAGGATTCAGAATAAAGTTGTACCTTTGCAAAAAAATAACGATGAGAGCAGTCATACAGAGAGTAAGTCATGCCAGCGTCACCATCGAGGGGCGAGTGAAGGCGGCCATCAGTGAGGGATTGCTGGTGCTGCTGGGGGTGTGCGACGAAGACACTATGGAGGATGTAGAGTGGCTGGTGAAGAAGATTGCGAACCTGAGGGTCTTCGACGAAGAGAACCACGTGATGAACCGCTCCATTCAGGACATCGGCGGAGAGGCCTTGGTGGTCAGCCAGTTCACGCTCTACGCCTCCTACAAGAAGGGCAACCGCCCGTCGTGGTTCCGTGCCGGCAGCCATGAGCACTCGATTCCGCTCTATGAGGCCTTCTGCCAGCAACTTTCAGAAGCCATCGGAAAGCCTGTAGGCACAGGCGAATTTGGGGCCGACATGAAGGTGGAACTGCTGAACGACGGGCCTGTAACCATCTGTATGGACACGAAAAACAAGGAATAAGAACCTCTCCCCTTCCCCTCCCAAGGAGAGGAAAGGATAGAAACAAATAAAAATGACGATAGAAGAAGCACAAAGGGCTGTAGATGAGTGGATTAAGGAGTATGGTGTGCGCTATTTCAGCGAACTGACGAATATGGCCGTCCTGACCGAGGAAGTGGGCGAACTGGCCAAGATCATCGCCCGCAGATACGGCGAACAATCGTGGAAGGCCAGCGATCCGCGCCGCGAAGACAACGGACAGAAGGCCCTGGGCGACGAGATGGCCGACGTGCTCTGGGTGCTGTTGTGCCTGGCCAATCAGACGGGCGTCGACCTGACGGAGGAACTGAGGAAAAATCTGGAAAAAAAGACCAATAGAGACTCACTAAGACATATTGCAAACCCTAAACTTAAAGCATAATTACTATGGCAGAAATCAGCAAAATTGAGCAGGTGCTCAGCAAGTATGATCTCGAAATCAGCGACGAGGCCGTGAAGGAAGCAGTGAAGCAGATCATTGCGGAGAAAGTGCACGAAAACGACACCCCCGAGGTGAAGAAATTCCTGATGGGCAGCGTGGAACTGACCACCCTGAAGACCACCGACTCAGAGACGAGCGTGATGGCCTTCACGGAGAAGGTGAACCAGTTTGAAGAGGCCTACCCCACCCTACCCCACGTGGCCACCATCTGCGTCTATCCTAAGTTCGCCAAGGTGGTCAGCGAGACGCTGGAAGTGGAAGGCGTGGAAGTAGCCTGTGTATCAGGCAGTTTCCCCAGCAGTCAGTCGCTCATCGAGGTGAAGACCGTAGAGACCTCGCTGGCCGTGAAGGACGGTGCTACGGAGATTGACATCGTGATGAACGTGGGCGCCTTCCTGGAGGGCGACTACGAGACGGTGGTCGACGAGATTCAGCAGCAGAAGGAAGCCTGCGGCGAGAAAGACATGAAGGTAATTTTGGAGACCGGCTGTCTGAAGACGGCCAAGAACATCAAGACGGCCTCTATCCTGTCGATGTATGCCGGCGGCGACTACATCAAGACCTCTACGGGCAAACTGGAGCCTGCAGCCACACCAGAGGCCGCCTACGTGATGTGTCAGGCCATCAAGGAGTACTACGAGCAGACGGGCATCCAGATTGGTTTCAAGCCTGCTGGCGGTCTGAACAGCGTGATGGACGCCCTGATCTACTACACGATTGTGAAAGAAGTTCTGGGCGATAAATGGCTGACCAACAAGTGGTTCCGCATGGGCACTTCCAGACTTGCAAACCTCCTGCTGAGCGAGGTGGTTGGTGAGGAAGTGAAGTTCTTCTAGTTTCACTATCTTAGTTCTTCTATAGCGTTGACATCGCCGGTCGAAGCACTGATACGGCCTACGGTGTCATCGCTGCCTATGGCCAGCAGGACGAAGAGCGAGAAACAGAACATAGTCAACACCAACTTGGTAGTGCTGGTGCGCCGCCGCTCTACCCTATCCACGTTCATAAACGCCAGATAATGAACCAAATAGATGTAGAGGAATCCACAGACGATAGCGGTCAGGTAAGCCATCACATCCGAAGGGTCGTAGGTGCCGTGCATGATGCCGAGACCCTGCAGAAACTCGTGGGGAATGCAGATGAAAGGCATCACGAGGATGAACATCCAGCAGTCGCGAATCTTGAAGTTCCAGATGCAGCCGATCAGGATGCTGTAGGCGAAGAGCCAGATGCCGTCAGGCAGGTTGTAGAGCATCCACGAAGGCACGCGGGCGGGATTGTGCTGCAGTTCCTCCAGATAGTCGAGCAGGCCGAAAACCTTGAACCAATGGAACATTTTCAGCGTGTCAGGACGGAACGAGATGTACATCAAGCCGCACATCAATACGCACGTCAGTGCCAATGCCACCGTCGCCGACTTGTAGAATGTTCTTTTTCTGCTATCTGTCATAGTTACTGGAAAACGGCACAAAGATAGACATTTTTTTTGGAATGCCCATCAAAAAGTGGTATAAAATGTGCAAAAAAGTAAGATTTTCCTATTTATTACGCTTGATGACGTAATCGAGATAAGCCGTCAGCGACTGTCGGATGCCGTCGTCGGCCACCGACTCATCCAGATATTTCAGCGCTTCGGCGTGGAAATCCTCCATCCGCTTTTCGGCATACTCGATGCCTCCATTCTGCTTCGTAAACTCCACTAAAACAGCGATTTCATCGCTATTGATGGTGCCTGCCTTCACCTTCTTGGCCAGGTTGAGCATCGACTCGTAGGGCGTATGCTTCAGGGCGTAGATGACAGGCAGTGTCAACTTGCCCTCCGCCATATCGTTGCCCGTAGGTTTGCCTATCTCTTTCGAGTCGTAATAGTCGAAGATGTCGTCGCGAATCTGGAACATGATGCCCAGGTTTCGTCCGAAGCGGCTCGCCTGCTCCACCTCCGCGTCAGAGGCACCTGCCGAGAGAGCTCCGATGGCTGCACACGACTCGAAGAGGACGGCCGTCTTCTGCTTAATCACCTCATAATAGATGTCTTCCGAGATTTCCTTGTTGCTGATGTTCCACAACTGCAGCAGTTCGCCTGAAGCCAGCGTACGACCCAGTTGTGCCAGGTTCTCCACGATGCGCTGATTGTTGGTGAAAGATACACGCAGCAATGCGGTGGAAAGGATGAAATCGCCCACCAGCACGGCTGCCTTATTATTATAGGTGGCGTTCACCGAGGCCTGTCCGCGCCGCTCCTCGCTCTCGTCCACCACATCGTCGTGAACCAGCGATGCCGTGTGCAGCAACTCCAACCCAATGGCCGCATTCTGCGTCACCTGCGTCACGCCCCCATAGTTCTTCGCAATCAGCATCATCAGGATGGGACGCATCCGTTTGCCGCCGCGCTGCCTGATATGCGACAGCACCTCGGAGAGCAACCGGTCGCCGTGCGTCAGTGACTGGTTGAACTGGTCAATAAACTCGCTAAATTCGCGTTCAATAGGTCGTTTGATGAGCGATAATTGGTCCATTTCTCAGAATTTTGATACAAAAGTAGTGAAAATATCGCGATATTGGAAAAATTTTTAGTAATTTTACACGAAAATTCAGAAAATAGTATGGATAAACTCTTTTTGCTCGACGCTTATGCCCTGATTTACAGGTCGTACTACGCCTTTATCAAGAACCCGCGCATCAATTCGAAGGGTCTCAACACATCGGCCATCATCGGCTTTGTGAACACTCTGCAGGAGGTCATCGAAAAGGAGCAACCCAAGTATCTTGGAGTGGCTTTCGACCCCCACGGCCCCACCTTCCGCAGCGAGCAGTTCCCTGCCTATAAAGCCCAGCGCGAGGCCACGCCTGAGGACATCCGCAAGGCCGTGCCCATCATCAAAAAACTGCTGGAGGCCTATCGCATCCCTGTGCTCCAGGTGGACGGTTTCGAGGCCGACGACGTGATAGGCACGCTGGCCAAAAAGGCTGATTCCATCGAGGGCATAGAGACCTATATGCTGACCCCCGACAAAGACTACGGACAACTGGTCAGCGAGCGGGTCAGGATCTACCGTCCGCGACACGGCGGCGGCTACGAGGTGATGGGCCCTCAGGAGGTGTGTGCGAAATATGGCATCACTACCCCACCCCAGGTCATCGACCTGCTGGCACTGATGGGCGACTCGGCCGACAACTTCCCTGGCTGTCCAGGCGTGGGTGAAAAGACCGCCTCCAAACTCATTGCCGATTTCCACTCGGTGGACGAACTGCTCAGTCGCACCGGCGAACTGAAGGGTGCGCTGAAGACGAAGGTAGAATCGCACGTTGAGGATATCCGTATATCGTACTTCCTGGCCACCATCCGAACCGACGTGCCCGTCGACCTGAACCTCGACGATCTGACTCGCAAGGAGCCCGACGAGGAAAAACTGGCTGAACTCTTCGCAGAACTGGAATTTAAGTCGCTGACGAACAGAGTTCTTAAAAAAACTGAAAAGAAGCCAAAAACCGATAATTCTCAACTCTCGCTCTTCGAAGAATTTGAAGCCGAGGGGTCAGAAGAACCAAAATTTTCAAATCTCGCGAGCCTTCAAACGACCGCTCACGACTACAAACTCATTGAAAATGAGGAAGATTTGCGAAAACTATATGACTTTTTCAGGACAAAAGATTTTCTCGTTCTAGACACAGAGACCACATCCACGCAGCCCATCGACGCCGAATTGGTGGGTTTGAGTTTCTCTGTCGAGGAACACAAGGCATTTTACGTGCCCATTCCGGCCAATCGTGAAGAAGCGTTGCGAATTGTTAACATCTTTAAACCGCTCTATGAAGACCCCTCTATTCTGAAGATCGGACAGAACCTGAAGTACGATTTAGAAGTTTTAAGAAACTATAACATTCGATTGCAGGGCCCCATGTGGGACACCATGATTGCCCACTATCTCATCCAACCCGAATTGCGCCACAACATGGACTATATGGCCGAGATCTATCTGAACTATCAGACGGTGCACATCGACGAACTCATCGGGCCGAAGGGGAAGAACCAGCGTTCGATGCGCGACCTCTCCCCTACCGAAGTCTATGAGTACGCCTGCGAGGATGCCGACATCACCCTGCAGTTGAAGAACCGACTGGAGCCCGAACTGAAGAAGCACGAGTGCGAACGACTCTTCTTTGACATCGAGATGCCGCTGATGCCAGTGCTGGCCGAAATGGAGATGAACGGCGTCTGTCTCGACACGGAATCGCTGAAGGAAACGTCAAAAGTTTTGACTGACCGCATGAACGAAATTGAGGCCCGCATCTACGAACTGGCCGGACAGCCCTTCAACATTGCCTCGCCCAAGCAGGTAGGCGAAATTCTGTTCGACCGACTGAAGATTGTGGAAAAGGCCAAGAAGACCAAGACGGGCCAGTACGTGACCAGCGAGGAAGTGCTGCAGCAACTGAAGAATAAGCACGAAATAGTGGCTGACATTCTGGAACACAGAGGTTTGAAGAAACTCATCGGCACCTACATCGATGCCCTTCCCAAACTGATCAATCCACGCACGGGTCATATCCACACCTCGTTCAACCAAACCATCACGGCCACAGGCAGACTCTCTTCGTCAGATCCGAATCTGCAGAACATTCCCATCCGCGGCGAAGACGGCAAGGAGATTCGCAAGGCATTCGTGCCTGAGCCAGGATGTCTGTTTTTTTCAGCAGATTACAGTCAGATAGAACTACGCGTGATGGCCCACCTCTCTGAGGACGAAAACATGATTCGTGTCTTCCGCGAAGGTCACGATCTGCATGCGGCCACCGCTGCCAACATCTACAAGAAACCTATAGAAGAGGTAACGCGCGACGAGCGCACGAAGTCGAAGCGGGCTAACTTCGGCATCATCTACGGCATCACCGTCTTCGGATTGGCCGAGCGGCTCGACATACCCCGCGAAGAGGCCAAGATGCTCATCGACGGCTACTTCCAGACCTTCCCTCAGGTGCACGACTACATGGAGCGTTCGAAGCAGGTGGCTCGCCAGAAAGGCTACGTCACTACCCTCTTCGGCCGTCGCCGCTATCTGCCCGACATCAACAGCCAGAACGCCACCGTGCGCGGCTTCGCAGAGCGAAATGCCATCAACGCCCCCATTCAAGGCACTGCTGCCGACATCATCAAGGTGGCCATGATCCGCATCTTTGAACGCTTCCGCAAAGAGGGCATCCGTTCGAAAATGATTCTGCAGGTGCACGACGAACTGAACTTCTCTGTCTATCCAGAGGAAAAGGATCAGGTAGAGCGCATCGTGCTCGAAGAGATGCAGGGAGCCTTCGAAATGAAGGTGCCCCTCGTGGCCGACTCGGGCTTTGGCAGCAATTGGCTGGAGGCACATTAGGATTGAAGATTGAAAATTGAAGATTGAGTAGGACGGCGATTATAGGGGGTGGGGCAGCAGGATTCTTTCTGGCTATCTGTCTGAAGGAGATGCAGCCGGAGATGCAGGTGAGCATCTTCGAGCGCAGCAAGCGTGTCCTGAGGAAAGTGGAGGTGTCGGGTGGAGGACGCTGCAACTGCACCAACTCGTTTCTGGAGGTCAAAGATCTGCAGAGCGTCTATCCTCGCGGACATCGGTTGCTGAAACGCCTCTTCAAGCAGTTCGACCACACGGATGCCTACCGATGGTTCGAGGGTAGGGGAGTGCCGCTGGTGACGCAGGAGGACCAGTGCGTGTTTCCTCGTTCGCAGGATTCGCATAGCATCATCAATCTCTTTCTCCATGAGGCTAAACGACTGGGAATCAGCATCAAAACCAGCACGACGATCGATTCGCTCGACCAACTGAGCGACTACGACTATGTCTGCATCACCACTGGCGGACAGCCCCGCGAGGAGAACCTCGCCTGGCTGAATCATCCCATCGAGACACCTGTGCCGTCGCTCTTCACATTCAGCATCGACGACGCGGCCCTGAAGGCCCTGATGGGCACCGTCGTGGAAGATGCCGTCGCGATGATTCCTGGCACCAAGATGCGTGCAGCAGGACCGCTGCTCATCACACACTGGGGCATGAGCGGCCCTTGCATCCTGCGCCTGTCAAGTTATGCTGCACGACTGCTGAGCGAACATCACTATCAACTGCCCCTGGCCCTCAACTGGACAGGCCACAACGAGGCCGACATCCGTCAGGCGCTGGACACCATTCGCCAGCAGCATCCACAGAAGCAACTGCAAAGCATCCGACCCTTCTCACTGCCACAACGGCTGTGGAACTATCTGCTGGAAAAGAGCCTAAAGGGTAGGGGAGAGGCACCCTGGGGAAGCCTCAACCAGAAAGAGCAGAACCGACTGGTCAACACGCTGATTTACAGCACCTATCAGATAGCCGGACGCGCTGCCTTCAAGGACGAGTTTGTCACCTGTGGCGGCATCTCGCTCTCGGCCGTCAACCCTTCCACGTTGGAGAGCCGCGAGCGGCGCCACCTCTATTTTGCAGGCGAGGTGCTCGACATCGACGGCGTCACCGGCGGCTTCAATTTCCAGGCCGCATGGACCACTGCCTACACCGTTGCAAAGGCCATCAGTGAAGATTTTAGCCAAAAGATTTTGTAGTCTCGCCAAGAAATTGTATCTTTGCAGATTGGATAAATGTGCAATCACAAAAAACAAGATACAAAGTATGGAATACAATTTCAGAGAGATTGAAAAAAAATGGCAGAAACGGTGGGTGGACAACGGCATCTACCGTGTAGTGGAAGACGAGAAAAAGAAGAAATTCTATGTGCTCAACATGTTCCCCTATCCCTCAGGAGCAGGTCTGCATGTGGGCCATCCTCTTGGCTATATCGCCTCCGACATCTACGCCCGCTACAAGCGTCTGAAGGGCTTCAACGTGCTGAATCCCATGGGCTACGACGCCTACGGACTCCCCGCTGAGCAATATGCCATCCAGACGGGTCAGCATCCTGCCATCACCACCGAACAGAACATCAATCGCTATCGTGAACAACTGGACAAGATAGGCTTTTCTTTTGACTGGAGCCGCGAGGTCAGAACCTGCGATCCTGGCTACTACCACTGGACACAGTGGGCCTTCCAGCGTATGTTCAAGTCTTACTACAGCACATCGTCTCACAAGGCACAACCTACCATCAAACTCATTGAGCACTTCGAACTGATGGGCACTGAGAACTGCTCGGCACTGGGCACAGAAGAACTGCACTTCACAGCCTCCGACTGGGCCTCGTTCTCTGAGAAGAAGAAGCAGGAGGTGCTGATGAACTATCGCATCGCCTATCTGGCCGAAACGATGGTCAACTGGTGTCCAGCATTGGGCACCGTGCTGGCCAACGACGAGGTGATCAACGGCGTATCAGAGCGTGGCGGCTATCCTGTGGAACAGAAGAAGATGCGCCAGTGGTGTCTGCGCACCAGTGCCTATGCTCAGCGTCTGCTGGACGGTCTTGAGACCATCGACTGGACAGATTCGCTGAAAGAGGCCCAGCGCAACTGGATAGGTCGCTCGGAAGGTACTGAGATGGAGTTCCAGGTGGCCGACAGCGACAAACAATTCACCATCTTCACCACGCGTGCCGATACCATCTTTGGCGTCACCTTCATGGTGCTGGCGCCTGAGAGCGAACTGGTGAAGGAACTGACCACTGCCGACCAACAGCAAGCCGTAGACGAATACCTGGCTTACGTGAAGAAGCGTACGGAGCGTGAGCGTCAGATGGATCATAGCGTCACGGGCGTCTTCTCAGGCTCCTATGCCGTCAATCCGTTCACTGGCGAGCGCATCCCCATCTGGATTGCCGAATACGTGCTGGCCGGCTACGGCACTGGAGCCATCATGGCCGTGCCTGCCCACGACAGTCGCGACTATGCCTTTGCCCGCCACTTCAACCTGCCCATCGTGCCGCTGATTGAGGATGCCGACGTGTCGGAAGAGAGTTTCGATGCCAAGGAGGGCATCGTGATGAATTCACCTGCTGCCGGCAAGACGGCCCTCGACGGCTTCTCGCTGAACGGCCTGACCATCAAGGAGGCCATTGCCGCCACGAAGCAGTTCGTCACGGAGCACAAACTGGGTCGCGTAAAGGTGAACTACCGTCTGCGCGACGCCATCTTCAGTCGTCAGCGCTACTGGGGTGAGCCGTTCCCTGTCTACTACAAGGACGATATGCCCTACATGATTCCCAAAGAGTGTCTGCCCCTGCAACTGCCTGACATCGACGAGTATAAGCCTACGGCTACTGGTCAGCCCCCTCTGGGTCACGCCAAGAAATGGGCTTGGGATACAAAGACTGACACGGTGGTCGACTGCTCGCTCATCGACAACAAGACCGTCTTTCCCCTCGAACTGAACACGATGCCCGGCTTTGCCGGCAGCAGCGCCTACTATTTGCGCTACATGGACCCCCTTAACGACCATGCACTGGTCAGCAAGGATGCCGATGAATACTGGCGCAACGTAGACCTCTACGTGGGTGGCAGCGAACATGCCACGGGGCACCTGATCTACTCACGTTTCTGGAACAAGTTCCTCTACGACTCAGGCTATTCCTGCGAGGACGAGCCTTTCAAGAAACTGGTCAACCAGGGCATGATTCAGGGTCGCTCTAACTTTGTCTATCGCATCAACTCTGACGATAAGGAGAAGCCCACATTCGTCAGCCTGGGATTGAAGGACCAGTATGAGGTGACGCCCATCCATGTCGACGTGAACATTGTGCAGAACGATGTGCTCGACATCGAGGCCTTTAGGGCCTGGCGTCCTGAGTATCAGAATGCTGAGTTCATTCTCGAAGACGGCAAATACATCTGCGGCTGGGCCATCGAGAAGATGTCAAAGTCGATGTTCAACGTGGTGAACCCCGATATGATTGTCGAGAAATACGGAGCCGACACGCTGCGCCTCTTCGAGATGTTCCTCGGCCCTGTGGAACAGTCGAAGCCCTGGGATCCCAAGAACATCGAAGGCAGCCACCGCTTCCTGAAGAAGTTCTGGAACCTCTGTTCAGTATGTTGCGATATTATCGCAACAAACACAACAAACAAGACAGAGCCCACTGCAGAGGAACTGAAGAGCCTGCACAAACTCATCAAGAAGGTGACGCAGGACATCGAGCAGTTCTCCTACAACACCGCTATCTCTGCCTTCATGATTTGCGTCAACGAACTGTCGCAACTGAAGTGCAAGAATGCCGAGGTGGCCAAGACGCTCACCGTCCTCATCGCACCCTTTGCTCCCCACATCGCCGAGGAACTCTGGGAGATGCTGGGCGGAGAGGGCAGCGTCTGCGATGCTCAGTGGCCGGAATGGAACGAGGCATACCTGGTGGAGAGCCAGGTGAAGATGGGTGTGGCCTTCAACGGCAAGACCCGCTTCGAGATCCAGTTGGCTGCCGATGCTGACAACCAGGCCATCGAACAGCAGGTTCGCCAGGATGAGCGTACGGCCAAATACCTGGAGGACAAGCAAATCGTCAAGGTTATCATCGTCCCTAAGCGTATGGTGAACATCGTATTGAAATAAATGACCATTAATCATAAACTCATACTCAAGGAGGTCGAGGATTATGTCTTCATAACCCTTGGCCTCCTTCTGTATTCCTTTGGGTTCACCGTCTTCCTCATGCCCTACCAGATTGTGACTGGAGGCGTGACGGGCATCTCGGCCATCATCTTCTACGCCACGGGCTTCCCCATCGAGTACACCTATTTCTTCATCAATGTCGTGCTGGGCCTGATAGCCTTGCGCATACTGGGGTGGAAGTTCCTTTCGAAGACCATCTATGCCTTCACGATGCTCTCATTCTTGCTGGGTGTCTTCCAGCAACTGATGCCTGTCGACGAGGAGGGCCATTTCATCAAGATTCTTGGTGAGGGCCAGAACTTCATGTCGCTGCTCATAGGCTGTATCATGACCGGCTCGGCCCTGGCCATCGTGTTTCTGAACAACGGCTCCACTGGCGGTACCGACATCATTGCCGCTTCGGTCAACAAGTATCGCGATGTATCGCTGGGCACCGTCCTGGGCTTTCTCGATCTGATCATCATCGGCTCCTGTCTGCTCATCCCCCAGTTTGGCGAACCTCTGCACCGGGCTTATATGGTGGTGTTCGGACTCTGCACGATGGTGGTCGAAAACTTCATACTCGACTATCTGATGAATCGTCAGCGACAGTCCGTCCAGTTCCTCATCTTCTCCCAAAAATGGCAGGAGATAGCCAATGCCATCGGCACCAAGATGGATCATGGCGTCACCATTTTGGATGGTCACGGCTGGTACACCGGTCAGGAGCGCAAGGTGCTCTGCATACTGGCCAAGAAGCGTGAGAGCCTCACCATCTTCCGCCTCATCAAGATGATCGACCCCAATGCCTTCGTCAGCCAGAGTGCAGTCATCGGCGTCTTCGGCGAGGGCTTCGACCAAATCAAAGTAAAAGTAGAAAAACATGAAAATAGTATTCGCAACCAACAACCAGCACAAACTGGAGGAGATACGTCAGATTCTGGGCAGTAGCATCGAGGTGTTGTCGCTCAAGGACATCAACTGCGACGTAGACATACCTGAAACTGGCCAGACACTACAGGAGAACGCCCTGCAAAAGGCCCGCTATGTGTACGATAACTACCACTTGGATTGCTTTGCCGACGATACAGGCCTGGAGGTGGAGGCACTCAATGGTGCTCCAGGCATCTACAGTGCCCGCTATGCCTCATTGGAAAATCCGCAGTGCCAACCCCACGACAGCGAGGCCAATATGAGCCGATTGTTGCGCGAATTAGGAGAAAATAACAATCGGCGTGCAAGATTTCGCACGGTTATTGCGTTAATACAAAAACGTGATGTCTGTCCCTGTGGCTGCACCAGCATTAAGCAGGAACATCTATTCGATGGCATCGTCGACGGTGAGATCACCCGTGAGCGGAGTGGGGCAGAGGGTTTCGGCTACGACCCCATCTTCCGTCCCGATGGCTACGACAAGACCTTCGCCGAACTGGGTGCCGACATCAAGAACCAGATCAGCCACCGTGCAAGAGCCACGCAGAAACTCTGCGAGTTTTTGAAAAGGTAAAAAAGTAAAAAAGTAAAAATGAAGACAGAAAAACATAGATTGAGAGCATCCGTGGTGAAATGGTTTTTACCCTTTTACCTTTTTACTTTTTTACCTTTATCAGCACAGGTGGGCACCTGGCGGGCCTATATGTCCTATTACGAGCCACAGCAGATTGTCAAGGCTCAAAACACCCTCTTTGTGCTTGCCTCCAACGATCTCTATCAATACAATCTCAACGACCATAGCATCACTACCTACGACAAGATAACAGGACTGAGCGATACCTATATCACCCATATCGCCTGGAACCAAGAAGCCAAACGACTCATTGTGGTCTATCAGAACTCTAACATCGACCTCATTGATGCTAATAGTGATGTCACCAACATTTCGTCTCTCTACAGCAAGTCAATGACTGAAGACAAAACCGTGGACAGCATCACTGTCGACGGACCCTACGCCTACCTCTATGCCCGTTTCGGTATCGTCAAAGTCAATATGCAACGAGGTGAAATTAGCGACACCTACAGACCAAATCATCCTGAATACCCAACCTCACTACCTGCGAGTCACAACGATTTGGATGAATATATCGACATAGTGAAGACACTAAGTCCCGACGGACCAAAGTATAACTATTTCAACCATCTGCGCTATGAGAACGGAAAAATACTCTCTACTGGCGGTGGATGGAAAGATGGTGGCGAATTCACACGTCCTTTCTGCGTTCAGATACTGGATGAAGACAGCAAATGGGAAATCATCGATCAGGCAGAACCCTACAATGCCACCCGTCTGGTCGATGCCACCAGTTTGGCCTACGACCCCAATGACAAGACTCATCTCTACGTCGCCACCTGCGGATCGGGCCTCTATGAGTTCAGAAACGGCCAGATGGTGGCCAACTATACCGATGGCAACAGCCCAATACTTTCAGCCATTGAAGACAATTTCAACTATGTACGCATAGACGGACTGATGTTCGACAACAGCGGCTACCTCTGGATGTCTTGCAGTGCCGAGGCATATAATAAGGACATACTTCTGCGTCTGAATCCTTCTACAGGCGAATGGAAAACCTACAATAACGAACAACTATTTTACGACGGCACACTGCTAAAGATACTCAGACACACCATCAAGGACGAAAATGGAAACATCTGGATGGCCAACGACCACCATGACCACCCATGCCTGATAAAGATTAATCCAAATGATGAGACCATGGCACGCTATGATACATTCGTCAACCAGGACAACACTGCCTACACATTAAACTATATCCATGCATTAGTACAAGATATAGACGGCAATCTGTGGATAGGCAGCGACCAGGGACTCTTCATGTACGACCAGGAGCAAAAGGCTGATCCCACAAAGGGGTTTACACAAATCAAGGTTCCAAGAAACGACGGGACCAACTATGCTGACTACCTGCTCAGTGGCATAGAAATCACTGCAATAGCAGTAGATGCCGGCAATCGTAAATGGATAGGCACCGATGGCAATGGCGTCTATCTGATCAGTGCTGACAATATGGAGCAACTACAGCATTTTACAACCGAAAACAGCAATCTGATTTCAAATAACATAGAGTCTATCGCCATCAATGAAAGTACCGGCGAGGTCTTCTTTGGCACTGGAATGGGACTTTGCTCCTACATGAGCGATGCCAGCACTGCTGTCAGCGAAATGACTAAAGACAATGCCTATGCCTATCCTAATCCTGTTACACCCGACTACAATGGACTCATCACCGTTGTGGGCCTTGCTTTCGACTCCGATGTCAAAATAGTAACCACCAACGGACAACTGGTGGCTCAGGGCCGTTCTAATGGCGGTATGTTCACTTGGGACGGATGCAATCGTCAGGGCAAACGAGTAGCCAGTGGCATCTATATGGTCATGGCAACCAACAGCGAAGGCAAAAAGGGCATCGTAACCAAGATTGCCGTCATCAATTAGAAGTGACTATTTTATCGAAGTCACGCTCCTCTCTGATAATCCTTTTGCGCTGTTCATCATACTGAGGACTCAGAATATCGTAGCAAGGACGATAATAACTCGTTGACACGCCTCCCAGCGAAAGAATGGTGTGAGAAATGATATCCGTCATATACCGCTTGTTTGCTGACTGCTTGACGGCCTCCCATATCTCTGGATGACGTTCGCGATAGAGGTCACTGGCATATATCCAGAACGGAATGCTGAACTGCTGCTTGATGTCGTTGGCACCCCACGTCAGATTACGGCCAAATACGGTGCAGTTTTCAAACACACGCTCACCGTGGTCAGCCAGTGAGATGATAATGGCCTCACGCCCTTCAAACTGGCTGACAATGCGCCCCAGTACGTAGTCATTATACAGAATGGCATTGTCATAATCGGACAGCACCTCCAGGTCATCATCCGTCAAGTCAGGCCGCTGATAGTCTTTGACTGAGAACTTTTTCCATGAAGCAGGATAGCGCTCAAAGAAGTCGGCATGCAATCCCATGAAGTGAAATATCCACAGATTGTGCTCAGAAGCCTGAGCCTTCATTTGATTATATTCTTCCAAAAGTCCTTCATCATAGTCGTGAATTGTCTCATTGCGAACGTCAAACTGGGCCTCACTCAGTTGTCGGTCGTTCACAAAGATATCCTCAACAAACGAACTGAACGTCGTGCTTGGATCAGTGACAAACTGATTGCTGATGAAGAACACCTTATATCCGCTCTTTCGCATCATAGTGGTGATAAAAGGTTCCTCGTACCAATAACCATCCTCACCGACACTATGCAGCGACAGCATATTCTGAAACGACTCGCACGTGGCATTCCACGAACTGATCACATCCGTGAAAGGAATGATTTTTCCCTCCTCATAGAGTGAGTCCTGAACGGGTGTTGTTGGCAGCGGATAACCATATAGATGGGAGTGGTAGCGATTATAACTCTCACCAATGATCAGAACTATCTCTGGCGACGTATATGAACAACTGTCCACTTCGCCTCTATCGACATTATTCCGCAGTTCTTCTATGACCGATTTCAGGCTGTTATTCTCAGCAATAGAATAGAAAAGACGGTAAACAGGAATGTAGTATCGCGTGTTTGGCGTGATGTCGTCCATGGCCTGCACCTCTATTTCCTTCATCTGCCTGATGACACGATAGTAAACGTACTCCTTATTTACAAAACTACTGCAGAAACTGAAGACCAGCAACCCTGCGGCTCCCATTCCGAAAAGCCATAGGTATTCGCTCTTTATCTTAGTAAAAAAACTGTCTGCTTTGCGCCAAAACGAGAAGAATAAATGCAACAACAATATCAGAAATACCAACAGAAGTGGTGACCAAAGCATACCCCAGTTCAAATAGGCACGCAAGGCCTCGCTCGATTCCTGTAAGTTCGATTGAAGCGCCATCTGCAGAAAGATGGGCACGATAGGTGCTCCCAAGCGCACATAGAGTGCTATGTCCACAATGGCAACCAGATACAGAAAAACAGCCAAAATGCCCTTCACCCACCGTCTTACTCCTTTTGGAAATAGAAGTAAAAAGGCGCACACCAAATATAAATCGAAATACAACTCAAACAATGACCAGAACCTGCTCCCATTCCAAGGCTCAAACACAATGCATACTGCACCAAGTGCATACAGAAAAACAAAAAAGACAGCGTTCTGTAGGATTGGAGCAGTAAACCAACTGAGAAATCGTTTCATCTCATCAACTCAATTCCAGCATTCTGTAGATGGGTTTCACGGCTTCTTCGGCTATCTCTGGATCTATCTCTACCTGCGGCCATTCATATTTCAGCGTGTTGTAGATTTTCAGCAGCGTGTTCATCTTCATATACTGGCATTCATTGCAAGAGCACTCCAGACCGCTCTCGCTGATTTCAGGAGGCACGGGTATGAACTCCTTGTCAGGACACGTGCGCTCCATCTCGTGAAGGATGCCGGCCTCTGTAGCCACGATAAACTGCTGCTTGTCGCTCTGCTGGGCGTACTGCAGCATCGTGGCCGTACTGCCCTTCACGTCAGCCAAAGCCAGCACAGGACCCTTACACTCCAGGTGTGCCATCACCACTGCATCAGGATACTGCTTCTTCAGTTCTGCAATCTTTGCCACCGAGAAGCGTTCGTGCACATGACAGCCACCGTTCCACAGCAGCATCTCACGACCCGTCACCTCGTTGATATAGTTTCCCAGATTGTAGTCAGGACCGAAAATCAGTTTGGCATCCTTCGGCAACTGGTCGACCACCTTCTTGGCATTGCCGCTGGTCACCACCACATCGGTCAGCGCCTTCACTGCAGCCGTCGTGTTGACATACGACACCACCTGATAACCGGGATGCTCCTCCTTGTATTTCTTCAAGTCCTCAGCCTTGCAAGAGTCAGCCAACGAGCAGCCAGCGTTCAAGTCAGGACAGAGCACCATCTTCTCCGGGCTCAGCAACTTGCAGGTCTCGGCCATGAAGTGCACGCCGCACATCACCATGATCTTTGCGTCTGTCTCGGCGGCCTTACGTGCCAACGCCAGCGAGTCACCCACGAAGTCGGCCACCTCCTGAATCTCTCCCACCGTATAATAGTGTGCCAGAATAATGGCATCTTTCTCTTCGCACAGTCGGCGAATCTCAGCCTTCAGGTCTATGTTCTCTGCTGCAGGCTCATCGATGAAGCCCTGTTTAATCCACTCGTTTTTCAACACCATATCATTTTATTTATTTTTTCTTTTTCTTTTTAAAAATAGAAATGAGTAGTATGATGTGCCGTTGATAAGTTAAAAACTCTCGAGGCTTTTTCTTGCTCATTCCGTTATTCATTTGTGGTTTTCTGTCTATCCACACCCATTGTTAATTGCTTCTCACTGATAATGAGACGAGTGCACCGTTTATCCACAATTGCTTAATTCGGTGCAAAATTACTAAGTTTATATCTTTTTTCAGCAAAAAAGCGTGGAAAAGTTTCAAAAAAGTATCTGAAAACTCCGTTCGTATCTACAGTCGTCGCTGGTCGGATGGATATTATCACACTTATCAACACACTTTTCCACTGAGTTATCCACAATTGTTTGGTGGTTTCAGGAATTATTCTTATCTTTGCAGCAATATGAAGCGAGTAATCATTTTATTTTCATTTTTACTGGGGCTGACCAACGGCCTCAGGGCGCAGTCGTTTGAGGAGATTTTTTCTGATAGTACGCTACGGCTCGATTATGTCTTTAGTGGTAACAATCGTGAACAGGTGATAAGCCTGGACGCACTAAGCAGTTCGTCTGGTTGGTACGGTCGCAGGGAAAACAGAAGCAAACTGTTGTTGCAGGGTAATGGTCAACTGACGGTGACTGATACGCTGGGTCACGACACGCTCTATTTCCACTCGTTCAGCACCTTGTTTCAGGAATGGCAGAGCACAGAGGAAGCCACACATGTGCACCGTTCGTTTGAGAATGTCTTTCTGGTGCCCATGCCCAGAGTAGCGGTGAATATCACTATTACGCTCTCAGATACGCATCGGCGTGAGACGAGCCGACTGACGCATCGCGTAGATCCTGCCGACATCCTCATCCGTCCATTGAAGGCTTGGCCAACAGCCGAATGGCAATACCTGAAAAAGAGTGGTGACAGTCGCCAGTGTATCGATGTGGCCTTTGTGTCTGAAGGCTATAGGGTGGGGGAGATGGACCTGTTTCTTCAAGACTGTCGCGAGAGTATGGAGGCCATCCTTGCGCATGAGCCTTTTTATTCACAAGCCGACCGGTTCAATTTCATCGCCGTCTGTGCCCCATCGGAAGAGAGCGGAGTGAGTATTCCCCATCGGGATGAGTGGCGGCAGACGTTGCTGGGTAGCAGTTACGACACGTTCTATAGTGAGCGCTACCTGACTACTTCTAACTTAAAACGCCTGCACGACGTGCTGGCAACCGTGCCCTACGAGCACATCATCATCCTGGCTAATACGGCTAACTATGGTGGTGGCGGCATCTACAACAGTTATCTGCTCAGCGCGGCTCACAACACGAAGAGCCGTCCAGTCGTGGTGCATGAGTTCGGACATAGTTTTGCAGGGCTGGCCGACGAGTATTTCTATGATGATCAGTATGAGACGGTATATCCTGCCGACACGGAACCGTGGGAACCCAACTTGACCACGCTGGTGGATTTCCCCTCAAAGTGGGCCGACATGCTACCACAAGGTCTGCCTGTACCAACATTGCCCAGCGGACAGAATGTCTATGAGGAGGTGGGTGTCTACGAAGGTGGCGGCTATCAGTCGCATGGTGTCTATCGTCCTGCTCAGGAATGCCGGATGAAAATCAATGAGGCCCCTGTCTTCTGTCCCGTCTGCAAGCGGGCCATCAGTCGGGTGATAGACTATCATCACTAAAGTTGTTTGGCTGTTTTAGAAAATCTTTTTATCTTTGCACAGTTATGGTGAAAACATTCTTTTTCGGATTCGTGTCATTGCTGCTGCTGTCGGCTTGTGTCACAAAGGAGCAACGTGCTGCACAGTTGGCAGAGACGATGCAGCGGGTCAGCAGGTCCGTAGCAGGCCAGCACTACAAGATTGATGTGCAGTCGATGTCACCCAGTCGTGGTGGTCATCGGCAGGTGTCTTACGGGTTCTTCCTGGAGGTGAAGGGAGATACCCTTGTATCCTATCTTCCTTATTTCGGTCGTGCTTACAGTGTGCCGTATGGTGGTTCAGGCAAAGGGCTCAACTTCACAGAGCGCATCAAGGAGTACTCTTCCGAGCAGACCAAGAAAGGCCAGACACTCATCAGAATGCGGGTGGAGAACGAAGAAGACAATTACCTCTTCACCATTTATATATATGACAGCGGTCAGGCCACCATCAATCTCAGGGCCCGTGAACGCGAAAGCATCAGTTATAGCGGAGAACTGCATTGATAGCCTTGATATGTAATTTGATACCCTTGAAATGCCTTGTTTTGTTCCGATGCTTTCTTCGGGTGCAAGGTATGGCAAGTTAGGCAGTAAGGAATGGCACTTTACTATAGTAAAGTCCTATCGGAACGACCGTAAAGTGCCATTCCTTGCGCCCGAAGAAGGCTTCGGAACGACCTGAATAAATCACCCCAAAAATTCATGTGTATTTCTGGGGTGATTTAGTACTTTAAGTATTATTATTTATTCTTTTCTTCAATGAAATATGTGGCCTTTGACGGTTTGCTCACACAATTGGTAATCAAGTCTACGCCCCAGCCTACTAAGCCTCCAATAAGGATGTTTCCAAAAGTCCATGAGTTGACAGCCTTGTCTAACACAACATCTCGATACTCTGCTTTGTCAGACTTAATCTGAACCCGCTGTCCGTCAATGTGATGGCGATTCACTTGTACAGTATATGGGAGTTGGACATCTGGATAAGTCTGTTTCTCTGTGATGATAGTAACAGGTTCTTTCGTGTCGCCATCAATGGTAATCTTAGGACTGCCACCAGCAACAATAGTTGCACATGAAGAAAAAGATAACACAATACATGCAGCAATTACTGCCATTTTAATTACTTTTTTCATAATGATTTTGTTTTGAAATTTAATAAATATGTTATTTAACACTAAAGTCATATACATTCTTAGGTTCTATATCATCTCTTATATAATAAAAGGCATACTCTCCCTTTTTCAATTCTTCTTTAGGCTTAACTAAAAATACTCCATTCTCTTCTTCAGACTCTTCAATAGAGATAGGTATAATCTCTTTTTCAGAGATGTTTGTCTGTATACCAGCAATTAATCCATATTTGCCTGTTCGTAGCCGTCGAGAAGAACCTTTCTTTTGCAATGAAGTAAGAACAATATATTCCATATTCTCACTTTTCATATATATGTGGTCATTTTTCGATTCGAACTTAATAACAAATAGTGGTCTTTTATCCTTAATGACCAATTCGGCTTGTTTCCCTTCAATAATCTTAGAGGTATTGGCAGGTGATAAGCCTATCGTCATATAAGCCCCAAACAAGTTGCCAATACGCTCGCCCTGAATCCTTGATGTTCCCAATTTCTCTCCATTATAATATACTTGAGCATCGAGAATATTGGGTATTAACACCAATAAAAATGTGTTAAGAATATATGTACTCAGTTTAATCATGATTGCATTGTTTTATATGTTTTTTGTAATTATAGAGTATACACAAAATTAAAACGTGGACAATTTACTTCGTCTACGTTGTTCGAGGTATCGCCAAACACCTATCTATCCTAAACGAGCAAATGCCCACGCCAAACGGCGTGAACAATCTACTTCAGTTCTTGATAGATATTTTGAAATTGGCGATTTCGAACAACAAGAATCAAAAGTGGACGTTCTATGTCTTATGTCCTTTTATTATTATCTTACACCATAGGCAATTGCGGTTTTATATGGTTACACATTATTCGTTATTTATTCTCGTTACCAAATAGTTCTTCCTTGAAGAAATCGATGGCTTTCTTCAATGGTTCCAGATCGTTCTTCACAATACTAAACACTTCGTCTGCGTCAACCTCGAAGTAGTGGTGAGCCATAATGTCTCTTGCTCCCATAACTTTCTTCCAATCTATAGAGGGGTATGTAGGGAGCAATTCTTTGTTTGTGAGTTTGTCGAGCGTTTTTACTGCTTCACCCAAAGCGATGATTACCATACAGGCAGCATCGAGTTTCTCCATGCCAAAGGGTGAAAGGAGAAAATCGTCGACAGTATGAATTTGTACTGTTCGCTCCTGTAGCCGGGTGATGGCTGTCTCAATATTCTTCAGGGTCTCATAGACCATTACCTGTTTCTCAGTAGACTCGAATTCCATATTTCAAGATTTGCTGTTTAAACAAGGGGTTCATGTTTTCTCGCATCCGTACCACGTCGACATCGCATCCGAGCAGTTCCTGCAAATAGATTTTTACGCCAGCGCGATTAAACAAATTGGGCACCATCTCTACACAGATGTCCACGTCGCTGTCTTCCCGCTGTTCATTGCGGGCCAGCGAGCCGAAGAGCGTCATGGAGTGTACGCCGTAGTGCTCGTCAAGATATTGACGGGTAGTCTTCAACTTTTCTATGGTCTGCGTTCTGTCAAGCATAAAAGAAAACTATTCTTTATTCATCAGATTTATTTTGCAAAGATAGCGGAAAAAACAGAAACGGCCAAAGAAAATCAGCATTTTCTTTTGATACGATTACAGAGTGCCATTCCTTGCGCCCGAAGAAGGCTTCGAAACGACCCGTAGATGACGGTTGCTGGAAAGAAGCCTCCATCGAGGTAGTTTGAAGCCTCCAAACGATGTGCTTGGAGGCTTCAAACCCATCGTTTGGAGGCTTCAAACTCGTGGCCGTCAATGTGCGTTGAAAAATGTGGAATGCTTTTTTGGCAATGTCAGAAAATCTTTTTATCTTTGCAAACCAATTTAGGGATATTGAAAATGATGATGATAAGAATACTCCTGTTGCTGATGCTTCCTGTGGCGCTATGGGGCCAGCAGGAACGGGCGGAGGTGCTGCTGGAGACCACTGAGGGCAATATCCGCATTGCCCTGTTCAACGAGACTCCCCAGCACCGCGACAACTTCCTGAATCTGGTGCGGACGCAGATGTACGACTCGCTGCTGTTTCATCGAGTCATCGAGGACTTCATGATACAGGCCGGCGACATCAAGAGTAAGCATGCAGAGCCTGGGCAGCGTCTGGGGTCGGGCGAACTGGACTATACGACTGAGGCCGAGTTCCGACTGCCGCAGTTGTTCCATCGCCGAGGTGTGGTGGCTGCTGCCCGCGAGTCGGACAAGGTGAATCCTGAGCGGCGTTCGGCTGCCTGCCAGTTCTACATCGTCTGGGGTCGCATCCACAACGACGTGTCACTCAGTCGGGTGCAGGATCAGTTGGACACGCTGACGCAGGGACAGGTGACCTTGACGCCAGAGATGATAGAGACCTACAAGACCGTTGGCGGTGCTCCCCATCTGGACGGTCAGTACACGGTGTTTGGCGAAGTCACAGAAGGGCTGGACGTAGTAGGGCGGATACAGCAGATGGAGACCGACAAATACAAACGTCCGCTGACCGATGTCCGCATACTGCGTGCCACCGTCACCAAGGACATTAGAAAATGATGATGAAGAGAATACTGTTTGTGTGTCACGGAAACATCTGCCGGAGCCCGATGGCAGAGTTTGTCATGAAGGATCTTGTCAGGAAGGCAGGACTGGAGCAGTCGATCTATGTTGAGTCGGCTGCCACGTCTACCGAGGAGATAGGCAACGAGGTGTATCCTCCGGCCAAGCGGAAACTGGCCGAGCACGGGATATCGTGTAAGGGGAAGACGGCACGCCAGATGACGCGCCGCGACTACGACCGCTTCGACCTGATCGTCGGCATGGACGCATGGAACATCCGCAATATCCACCGCATCTGTGGCAGCGATCCTGAGGATAAGGTTCGGCTGCTGATGGACTTTACCGACAGGCCCGGCGAAGTGGCCGATCCCTGGTATACGGGCGACTTCGAGGCCACGTGGCGCGACGTGCTTGAGGGTTGTCAGGGGCTGCTTAAAACCATCGGAATATGATGCAGCCGCAACTGGACTTCTACGATATGGGCTCAGGCGTGGTGGCCTTCAGCAGCACTCGCAAGGGGGGCTGCAGCGAGGGCAACTATGGGGAGTTCAACATCAATCGCTATTGCGGCGACAATGAGGCCCACATCTGCCGTAACCGCGAACTGCTCTGCAGGCAGTTGGGCATCGCCGATGACCGTCTGCTGATGCCCCATCAGGTGCACCTGACGAAGACGGCACTCATTGACGGCGCCATCCTGAAGCGCACGACGGAGGAGCGGCAGCAGTTGCTCGACGGCTACGATGCGCTGATGACCGATATCCCTGGGGTCTGCATCGGCGTGTCGACGGCCGACTGCATCCCCCTGTTGCTCTACGACAGCGAGCATCGTGCCGTCTGTGCCGTTCATGCCGGATGGAGGGGCACGGTGGCCCGCATCGCTGTGCAGTCGGTGGCAGCGATGACTGAGGCCTATGGCACGCGCCCCTCGCAGTTGCGGGCTCAGATAGGTCCGGGCATCAGCCTCAGTAGTTTCGAGGTGGGCGACGAGGTCTATCAGGCCTTCTCCGAGGCCGGCTTCGACATGAGTACCATCAGTAAACGCTTCACTCATCACTCCATTCCCGACCAATGGTCGCCTACCCGTAGCCTTTCACTCATCACTTCTAAATGGCATATCGACCTGCCTGAGTGCAACCGTCAGCAACTGATGGCTGTCGGCGTTCCTGCCCAAGCCATCAGCGTGTCAGGTGTCTGCACCTATCAGCAGCCTGACCGCTACTTCTCCGCCCGCCGTCTGGGCATCCGCTCAGGCCGTATCTTCACGGGCATTATGCTTAGAGAACAAATACAATAATGAAAGAGATATGATGTCACAACAACAGCAGTCGCAGCGCCTGAACGCGCTTGTAGAGATTCTGCCGCCGGCCATCCTGGCGGGAATCTGCATTTCCATCGGATGCGTGGTCAACCTTCGTGTGGGTGGCGTGGCCGGTGCCGTCTTGTTTGCCTTCGGCCTGACCACCGTCGTTTATTATGGCCTGAAACTCTACACGGGTACGGCGGGCTTCATTCGCCGACAGGGCGACTGGACAATGCTGTTCCTGGTACTGCTGGGCAATATCGTTGGCTGCCTGCTTATGGCGTGGCTCATCGGCTATGCGCAGCCCGACTGCATCGAGCCAGCCTCGAAGATACTGGCCGGCCGACTGGCCAAGGGGCCGCTCTCTTGCTTTCTGCTGGCCATCGGTTGCGGCTTCATCATGACCACGGCCGTAGAGTTTGCCCGCAAGGGAAAGATGCTGCCGTTGCTGTTGGGTGTGCCGGTTTTCATCCTCTGCGGCTTTGCCCACTCCATTGCCGATGCCTTCTACTTTCTGGTATCCCCTTCGCAAGTGCTGTTGCAGACGGATGTACTCATCGTCTATCTCAGCGAGGTGCTTGGCAACTTTGTGGGCTGCAACCTGTATCGCTGGACGCTCTACTTTTCGCCTCGGCAGTAGGCAGGTTCTCTTTTTTATCGGCGGAAGTTTTGTGCTTTCGCTCTTTTTATGTATCTTTGCAGCGGAATTAAGATGGAACGCAATATGAAAATACAGATTATCAACGGCCCGAACCTCAACCTGCTGGGACGGCGCGAGCCGGGCATCTACGGCAGTTCGTCGTTCGACGACTATCTGCCGCAGTTGCAGGCTAAGTATCCCGATGTGCAGATAGACTACTATCAGAGCAACGTGGAGGGCCTGCTTATCGACAAGATGCAGGAGGTGGGCTTCACCTACGACGGCATCGTGCTCAATGCCGGTGCCTACACCCACACGAGCATCGCCCTGCAGGACTGCATCCGCTCGCTGAAGTGTCCGGTCATCGAGGTGCATATATCTAATGTACACCAGCGCGAGGAGTTTCGCCACAAGTCGATGATCTCTGCTGCCTGCAAGGGTGTCATCTGCGGCTTCGGCCTCGACTCGTATCGGTTGGCCATCGAAGGGTTGTTAAGTGAAAAGTGAAGAGTTAGAAGCCTATGTGCTTCAGCACAGTGAGGCGGAGCCGGAGTATCTGCACCGCCTGTGGCGCACCACCAACATACAGTTGCTGCACGGTCGGATGGCCAGCGGACACCTGCAGGGCCGACTGCTGAAGATGCTGGTCCGGATGATCAGGCCGAAGCGCATTCTGGAGGTGGGCACGTTCAGCGGCTATAGTGCCATCTGCATGGCCGAAGGGCTGGACGATGGAGGCAAGGTCTACACCTTCGAGATCAACGACGAGCAGGAGGACTTCACCCGTCCCTGGATAGAGCAGTCGCCTGTGGCCGACAAGATAGAGTTCATCATCGGCGATGCCATCACAGAGGCTCCCCGACTGGGCATCACGTTCGATATGGCGTTCATCGACGGCGACAAGCGCACCTATGTGGAGACCTACGAGGCTGTGCTGCCGCTGCTGAGGCTGGGCGGTTTCCTGCTGGCCGACAACACACTGTGGGACGGCCACGTGGTGGATCCTGCCTACGACCGCGACCAGCAGACACAGGGCATTCGCCGCTTCAACGACCACGTGGCCCAAGACCCCAGGGTGGAGCAGGTCATACTGCCGCTGAGGGACGGACTGACAATAATAGTTAAGAATTAAGAGTTAAGAATTTATGCAAGAGACAAGACAAAACAAAATATCGCGCCTGCTGCAGAAGGAGTTGAGCGTGATTTTCCAGGAACAGACCCGTGCGATGCACGGCGTGATGGTCAGCGTGACGCGTACCAAGATTTCGCCCGACCTGAGCATCTGTACCGCCTATCTGAGCATCTTCCCCTCAGAGCGGGGCGAGGAGATTCTGGGCAACATCGAGAAGAACAACCAGCAGATTCGCTATGCGCTGGGCCAAAGGGTGCGCTATCAACTGCGCATCATCCCCGAACTGCGTTTCTTCATCGACGACTCGCTGGACTACATCGAACGCATTGACGAACTGCTGAAGAAGTGAAGAGTGAAAAGTGAAGAGTGAAAAGTGAAGAGTGAAAAGTGAAGAGTGAAAAGTGAAGAATTTGCTGCTGCCCCATGAACTTTCCGTTCTACATAGCCCGTCGCTACCTCTTCTCTAAGAAGAAGACCAACGTGATCAACATCATCAGCGCCATCTCGGTCGTCGGGGTGGCGGTGGCTACGATGGCCCTGGTGGTGACGCTGAGCGTGTTCAACGGCTTCAGCGACCTGGTGGCAACGCTCTTCACGGCCTTCGATCCGCAGATAGAGATCACGCCGACCGAAGGCAAATCGGCTCCAGCCGATGACCCCATCCTGACGGAGATTAAGGCACTGCCCGAGGTGGCTGTGGCCACGGAGTGCGTGGAGGATCAGGCACTGGCCGTCTACGATGGTCGGCAGGCGATGGTGCACATCAAGGGCGTGGAGGACAACTTCGACGAGTTGACCCATATCCGCGAGATACTCTGGGGACAGGGCACCTTCGAACTGCATGCCGCTGACCTGAACTACGGCATACTGGGCATCCGTCTGGCTGAGCAACTGGGCACTGGTGCCCGTTTCGACCAGCCCCTGCAGATCTATGCCCCGCGGCGTGAGGGCCAACTGGACATGAGCGACCCCACCGACGGCTTCGTGCAGGACGAACTCTACTCGCCCGGCGTGGTCTTCGAGGTGATGCAGGCCAAGTACGACCGCAACTACATCCTGACCGGCATCGGCTTCGCCCGTCGCATCTTCTTCCGTCAGGGAGAGATTTCTTCGCTCGAACTGCGCCTGCAGCCCGGCAGCGACTTCGACAAGACCAAGGCGCACATCAGGGAGATCTGTGGCGACAAGTATCGCGTGCTGGACCGCTACGAGCAGCAGGACGACACCTTCCGCATCATGAAGATTGAGAAACTGATTGCCTACATCTTCCTGACCTTCATCCTGATGGTGGCCTGCTTCAACATCATCGGCTCGCTCTCTATGCTCATCATCGACAAGCGGGACGACGTGGTGACGCTGCGCAACCTGGGGGCTACCGACCGCCAGATCACCCGCATCTTCCTTTTCGAGGGCCGCATGATTTCGGCCATCGGCGCCGTTGTCGGCATCGCCCTCGGCCTCTTGCTCTGCTGGCTGCAGCAGACCTTCGGCATCATCTCGCTGGGCAGCAGCGAGGGGGCCTTCATCATCAATGCCTATCCCGTCAGCGTGCATCCCTGGGACATCGTGCTCATCTTCCTGACCGTGCTGGCCGTTGGTTTTCTGGCTGTGTGGTATCCCGTGCGCTACTTCTCCCGTCGGCTGTTGCAATAAAAAAGATAGGAGTCAACTCTGAGCAGGGTTGACTCCTTCTTTTATCTTGTGTTTACCGGTGCTTGCGGTTGGCCCGCTGCTCGCGGTATTTGGCCTTCTGGCGGGCAGAGCCGCTGCCGTGGGCGCCGGTGATGTATTGTTTCTTCTTGGCCTTGGTCTTCACCTTACCCGCATTGGGGTCGCGGTGTTCGCCGCCACGCCCAAACGAGATGCCATTCTCCAGTATGCTCTGGAAATCGTCGTCCTCTCTGCTCATATTCATTCTTTTCTTAATACTCCCCTCCCTATCAGGGAGGGGGTGGGGGAGAGTCTAGTGGTGGAACAGACGAACGCCTGTGAAGGCCATGGCGATGCCGTATTTGTCGCAGGTCATGATCACATGGTCATCGCGCACCGAACCGCCGGCCTGGGCGATATACTGCACGCCGCTCTTGTGGGCACGCTCAATGTTGTCGCCGAAGGGGAAGAAGGCGTCGCTGCCCAGTGCCACCTGCGTGTTCTTGGCTATCCACTCGTGCTTCTCCTGCAGCGTGAGCACGGCAGGCTGCTCGGTGAAGAACTGCTGCCAGGCACCATCGCGCAGCACGTCGTCGTGCTCCTCCTCAGAGATGTAGACGTCGATGGTGTTGTCGCGGTCGGCACGGCGGATGCCCTCCTTGAAGGGCAGGGCGAGCACCTTGGGATGCTGGCGCAGCCACCAGATGTCGGCCTTCTGACCGGCCAGTCGGGTGCAGTGGATGCGGCTCTGCTGGCCGGCACCGATGCCGATGGCCTGTCCGTCCTTCACGTAGCACACGGAGTTCGACTGGGTGTACTTCAGCGTGATGAGGGCAATCATCAGGTCGCGCTTGGCCTCAGGCGAGAAGGTCTTGTTCTGCGTGGGTATGTTCTCGAAGAGGGCGGGGTCGTCCAACTTGATCTCGTTGCGGCCCTGCTCGAAGGTGACGCCAAACACCTGCTTGGTCTCCACGGGCTGAGGCTTGTAGGCGGGGTCAATCTGGATGACGTTGTAGGTGCCCTTGCGCTTCTCCTTCAGTATCTCGATGGCCTCGTCGGTATAGCCGGGGGCGATGACGCCGTCGCTCACCTCGCGCTTGATGATGAGGGCAGTGGTCTTGTCGCACACGTCGGAGAGGGCGATGAAGTCGCCATACGACGACATACGGTCGGCACCACGGGCTCTGGCATAGGCACAGGCGATAGGCGACTCATCGAGACCCTCGATGTCGTCTACAAAGTAGATGTGCTTCAGCGTGTCGCTCAGGGGCAGGCCCACGGCGGCACCGGCCGGCGACACGTGCTTGAACGAGGCGGCGGCGGGCAGGCCTGTGGCCTCCTTCAGTTCCTTCACCAACTGCCACGAGTTGAGTGCGTCGAGCAGGTTGATGTAGCCGGGACGGCCGTTAACAACTTCAATGGGTAACTCTGAGCCGTCCTGCATAAAGATGCGTGAGGGCTTCTGATTCGGATTACATCCGTACTTCAATGCCAGTTCTTTCATAACGCAAAATATCAATTTGCGTGCAAAGATACGAAAAGTTGAGCGAAATACAAAACAAACTCGTTTGTTTTTATTTCCGAGACGGAGTATCTTCGCGACTTTTGTCGCAAAGGTACAAAATTTAAGTGAAAAGTGAAGAGTGAATAATTTGCTGCCGCCACTACATTTTTTATGATTCGGCTTAGAACTTCCAGCGTAATTGCAGGTCGAGGTCAGTCTGATGGGAGGCATCTATTTGCTGCAGGCCCGTGCCGATGGTCGCGCGGTCGAAGTAGTTGGTGTAGCCCAGGCGGGCCGAGAGGCTGAGGTTTTGCAGAATGTCGGTACGGGCGAAGAGGGCCAGCCGGATGCCCTGACCGAAGTAGGACGGGAAGGAGAAGTCGTGCTGCACCTGACGCTCGTAGATGTAGATGCGGCTGGCGTAGGCATCGGTATCGAAGTAGCCGGCCACGAGGTTCAGCGTCAGCGCAGGCCGCTGCCACGACAGATGTTCGCTGACCATCCAGCCGCTGTTGGTCTCCCGATAGGCCGAACGGGTGGCGTCGACCTGCGTCTTGGTGCTCCATCCTGCTGGCGATGTATAGGCTGCAAAGAGGCGCAGGCGTTGTTCGCGGTCGGCCATCAGGGCCGTCTTGTCCTCGTTGTCCTTCTCTCGCAGATGCAGACGGTAGCGTCCCTGCACGTTCCAGTTGGCTTTGTACCAGTCGGCCTGCAGCATCAGGTCGGCCGCATCCGACGATTGCGATATCTGGTAGCGAGCCCAGGGGGAGTGGTTATAGTCGGCATAGGCCTGCAGGGTGAGGGTGCTCAGCGGCGTCCAGTTGATGCCCACGTAGACGCCGCTCTCGTTCTGGGTGTGTCCGCGGTCGCTGAACGCGTGGCTGTAGAGTCCTGTGTAGCGGTAACTATAGAAGCGATAGAGGGCCACGGCACTGAATGAACTGCCGGGCGTGAAACTCAGTGCGTTGACGGTGGCCACGGCCCTGTCCTGGTTGATGGCTGTCTCGCCGTTCACGCTGAGTAGGTAGTGGTTGTAGGTGTAGTTCACACTGGCGTTCATGAAGTCCTGCCCGTGGGCATAGTGGCGACGGTAGAGCACGCTGCGGTCTGGCTCCAGGCTGCGGTCCAGATGGGTATAGACGGCATTGGCCCCCAGCCGCAGACCGCCATAGTGCAGGTTCAGCATGGCTCCCGTGGCCGTCAGGTGGGTGTTGTATTTCTTGTCCATCTCCGTCTGAGTTCGGTGGTAGCCAGAGGTGATAAGCGTGGCCGCCGTGCCGTCGTTGTTGAGTGTGGCATCCATCGGCCGGTAGGAGACGAAGGCCGTCAGCGATACGGGCTTCGACAGGCGCAGCGTGGCAGCGGCTCCCTGGAAGTAGTCAGTCTCCGACCTTGAGGTGTGGGGGCGCAGCGTGGTGGTCTGTCGGCCCAGGTTCTGCAGCGTGACCTGCTTGCCCAGCATGAAACTGCCGCCCAGCACCAGTCCCATGCCTGCTGACAGTTTATACTTGCCCACCACGCCATTCTCCAGCACGCCCAGTTGGCGCAGTTGGATGTAGTATGAGTAGGCATCGTAGCCCATCTTGTTGCGATTGGCCAGGAATGGCTCGCCGCTGTCCTGAGCACCTATCACGCCAGCCCTGAGATATGGCCCGCTCTTGAACTCGTATCTCACCGAGTGGCGCAGGCTGTAGCCCAGGTAGCCGTTCTGGTCGCCCTTCCGCTCGTACATCGGCCATCTGGCGGTGGCTGTCAGCGTGTGGTGGCCGCGACTGAGCAGCGAGTCCAGTCGGGGGCGATAGGGGCGGCGCTCCACTTCGTCGAATGTAAGGAAGTAGCGCAGCAGTTGTCGCTGCCAGTAGTCAATCGAGGGAATCATGGCAATCTCGTTCAGCGAGCGCATCGTGCGGTAGTGATACAGGTATTCCATGATGTCCATCACCTGTTGCTCAGAGAGGAAAGGAATCTGCTCCAGTTCCTCGCGGGTGACCTGGTTGATGTTGATGGGGTTGTCTGCCATCTGCTGCATCCGCTCGTAGCACTCCTCCCATTCCCCTTCCTCCATGTCCTCCGGACTGTACCTCTGCTGCCACAGCGACTCCCATCCCGACGGCTCTGTCTGTGCAGCAGCGGTCAGGGTCAGGAGCATCGCGAGGATAGTCAGCCATAGTTTCATAGGTGCAAAAATACGAAAATCATTGTCCTGAGGCTTGGCGGTACTCTAGATACTTGATCTGCAGGTCGGCGTAGGCATCGGTACGTTTGTCGAGGGTCTGCTGATAGAGCAACTGGGCTTCGAGCAGATCAGACATCTTCGTGGTGCCGGCACGATAGTAGTTACGATTCAGGCGGAGGTTCTCTTTGGCCTGCTCGATGCTGTGCTGGGCTATCTGTAACTGCTGTTGAGCCTCGTTGACGGCATTGTAGGCATTCTGCATACGGATATTCAGGAGTTCAGCATTGTCTGCCAGTTGTTCTTCGGCTTTCTGCTGTTCAATCTTGCGACGCTTGATGGCATGAGAGCCGCTCCACCAGTCGGAGATAGGCACGCTGACGGTGGCATAGACCATAGCGAAAGTGCGGTCGTTCTCCATCAGGTTGTGATAGTTGTAGCCTGCACCGACGGCAACGGAGGGCAGTTGCTGACCGATGGCCATCTTCCGCTGGAGTTTCGTGGCTTCCACTTGCTTCTCCAGGAGTTGGTACTCGGGAAGGAGACCCACCCCCAGCCCCTCCCTGTGAGGGAGGGGAGTGGTTGGTTCTTCTGCATCCTTCCCGCCTTCAGAGTATATACTCCCCTCCCTCACAGGGAGGGGCTGGGGGAGAGTCTGTATTCCGCAGAACTGTTGGAGCAGCAGACTGACGATGCTGATGCCGTTCTGGAGTTTCACCCGTTGGCTCTCTATGTCGTTCTGCCGCAGTTGCACTTGCAGCAGGTCGTTGCGCATGGCTACACCGGCTCTGACGGCCACATCCACATCTTTATAGATATCGGAAAGCAGCGTGTCGACAGCATCAATGGTTTTCATCTTCTCCTGTAGAGACACCAGTTGCCAGTAGTATTGTTCGGTCTGCAGGTCCACTTCGTTTTCCGAAAGGCGCAGTTTCAGGCGGCTCACATCTTCACCCACCTTGGCCAGGCGATTGCCATTGACGATCTGACCTCCGGCAAAGACGGGCTGCACTGCCATCAGGCTGCCGATGGTGCCATTCTTCATCATCGATATGCTGATAGGGTTGGCCAGCGCGGCCAGAGCCTCGGCAGGCAAGGTCTGGGCAAGCATACCACCCATCTCGGGCGAAATCATCTCAGAAGGGTTGACATCCATCTTGGCCATTCCTTTGTTGGCATTGAACCAAAGACCGGTTCCGCTGATGTTTGGGAAGTACTTCGTAAACGCCTCCTTGCGCTGTTGGCTGGCTGCCTCGATGTCGAGACGGGCAGTACGCAGGGCGATATTGTTATGGCGTGCGGAGTCCTTCAGTTGTTGGAGAGAGAGACCCACCCCCAGCCCCTCCCTGTGAGGGAGGGGAGTGTTTACTTGACTAAATATGGGTACAGTCCCCAAACAGATGACAATTGTAACTAATATTTGTTTCATACTTTTTTTCATTCGATAGGAATAATCTATTTACTCCCCTCCATTCAGGGAGGGGTAGGGGGTGGGTCTTTATTTCGTGCTGACTTTCCAATAGATGACGGGCAGCATGGTGACTACCATGATGAGTGAGCCGATGCCACCGGCAAAGATGGTGACGCCTACGGGCATCCAGAAACTCGACTGGGCGATGATCATCGGCACCACGCCGACAGCCGTCGTTGCGGTGGTCAGGAAGATGGGCACCATGCGGCGCTTGCCGGCATCGTAGGCGGCCTGCTTTACTGCGGCATTATAGGCCTTGCGGTCTATGGTCCAGTTGCCATGCTCGGCTATATATTTCTTTATCAAATCGATGGCATGTTCGAAGATCAGAATCTCGTTGCGCATGATCATTCCCATCAGGGTGATGAGGCCGAAGATGCTGGTCAGGCCCAGTGCGCGGTTCATCAGTCCCAGACCGATCAGTGCACCAGGAATCATCAGTCCGAGGGCAGCCATGCAGACCAGCGTAATGCCGTACTTCTTGAAGTTGAACAGCAGGAAGAAGAATACGATGATCATAGCGATGACGATGCCACCGATGATCTGAGGCATGGCCTCGTCGCCATACTCTATCTCACCGCCCACTTCGCACCTTACGCCTTGAGGAATGTCTATCTCCTCCTGCATGATCTGCGCAATGCGCTGCTCGACGGGAGCGGTGTAGACACCCTGTGCAAACTGGGCCGTCACGGTGATGCAGCGTTCTCCGCCGCGATGCAGGATGCGGCTCTCGCTCCACAGCGGGCTCACTTTGGCTATCTGGCGCAGCGGTACGGTCTTGTTGGAACTGGTCAGTCCTGCCGACACCATACTAATGGGTGTGACAACGCCCAGGTTCTCGATGTCGGAGTAGGTCATATCGCTGTTGTCGCGAACGATGATGGGCAGTTCGTAGTCCTTTTCCCAAATCTGTCCCACTCGCAGGTCGCTCGAGGTGGCACTCAGGGCCAGTGCTGCCGTAGTGCGAGTGATGCCCAACTGGGCCGAGGTGACGGGATCGAGTTCCACATTAATGATTGGGTAGGGCTGCAGGTAGTCGGTGTGCACCCACTCCAACTCAGGCATCTCCCGCATACGCTCCATCAGCCGCTCAGCCACGGTGTGCAGCGAGTCGAGGTCGTCGCCATAGAAACGATACTCCAGTTCGCTGACCTCCAGATAGTCCAGCCGCTTGAACTTGACGTAGGCATCGGGGAAGGCTTCGCTCAGTCGCGGCTGATAGTCGGCCAGGAGGTCGAGCGTTGCCTTGTCCGACTTGGTGTTGACAATGAACTGCGCATAGTTCTTGCCAGCCATCTGGGGTGCGTAGGCATCCATGAAGCGAGGCGACGAACAACCGATGAAACTGGTGATGCCCGTGATGCGCTCGTCGGGCCGCATGGCACGATAGACGCTGTCGGCTATGACTTCCGTCTCAGCCATGCCCTTGCCCTCAGGCAGGAATATCTCCACGGCAAACTGGTCGCGGTCGGCGTAGGGGAAGAGGCGGATCTTCAGTGTCGGCATGATGAGGCACGACAGCAGAATCACGCCGATGCCGCCGCCGATGGTGAGCCAGGGGTGACCGAAGGTCCAGTCGAGCACGTGATTATAAGTATTCTGCACCCAGTGGGTGATGGCGTTGCCGCTGTAAGCCTCCCCAAGCCCCTCCGAAGGAGGGGTTGTTTGAATAGAAGAACCATTAAATTCATGTATCGCAACATCCCCTCCTTCGGAGGGGCTTGGGGAGGCTTTCGGCTTAATCAGCATGATCTCCAAGAACGGGATGACCGTCACGGCCAGCAGCAGCGACACCATCAGGTTGATGGTGATGGTGACGGGGAAATCCTCAAGCGCATCGTGGAACATACCCTTCATGGTCAGCAGGAAGGGATAGAAGATGGCACAGATGCAGAGCGTGGCCAGCATCATCGGCATGAAGTACTGGCGCGACGACTCGATGGCGGCATCCTTGGGGGCATAGCCCTTGCCGAGATATTCCAGATAGCCGTCGATGACTACGATGGCATTGTCGACAATCATACCCAGCACCACGATGAGTGCCGCCAGCGTGACGATGTTCAGTTCGATGCCCACCATATACATAATGGCTACCGAGACAAACGTGCTCAGCGGAATGGTGATTGAGGCCACGATGGCCGAGCGCAGCGGGAAGAGCACCATCATGACGAGGATGATGATGACCATCGAGATGATGAGGTCGCGCAGGAAGTCGCTGACGCTCAGTGCCACCACCTTCGGCTTGTCGGCAATGCGGGTGATGGTGACATCGTCTGGCAGTTCGCTCTGGCGGAACTCATCGAGCACCTGGTCTATCTCCTTGCCGTACTGCACCACATTGTTGCCTGGCGTCATCTCCATCGACAGCAGCACACAGGGGTGGCCGTCCTGTTCGATGCGACTGCTCTGGGTGTCGTACTCACGCACCACACGGGCCACGTCTCTCACCCGTGCCACCTTGCCCGAGACGGGGTCGCTGAAGATGATTTGGTTGGCTATCTCCTCGACGCTGTTCTCCGTCGGCGCCACATGGATGGGCACCTGCTGGTCATCGTCGCTGATGCTGCCGCTCATGGTGGTGATGCCCTGGGCCTGCAGACGGCTGAAGAGCATCTGCTGGCCGACGCCGTAGGCCTGCAGCCGCTCTCGGTCCACGTAGAGCGATATCTGCTCCTTCTGTTCGCCGAAGAGTTTGACGTTGGCCACAGAGGGGATGCGGCGCAGGTGGTCGCTAAGGCGGTCGCTGTAGTCCTTCAACTCTCGATAACTGCGCTGTCCGCTCTCCACAGCGATGAGCAGGGCCGAGGTGTTGCCGAAGTCATCGTTGACGACCACGGCCAGCACCCCAGCGGGCAGTGACGACTTGAAGGTGTTCAGCCCGTGCTTGATCTTGCTCCACACCTCGTCCTTGTTGTTCACATCGTCGTTCAGTTTCACCATCACGATGCACATACCGTTCTGCGAGGTGGTAGTGGTCTTCGTGCGGTTCACCTCGCCATAAGTAAAGAGGTAGCGCTCCAGCGGACGAGCCACCTGCTGTTCTATCTCCTCGCTGGTGGCACCAGGATAGACGGCCACCACCACACCCTGTCGGATGGTGGCGTGCGGAAACTCGTCTTTCGGCATCACGTACATGCCGTAGATGCCCATCACAAACAAGATAAGTATGATGAGCACCGATATAGAGTAGTGCTCCAATGGCCACTTGAGCCAATTCATCTGTTTCATCTTTTCAATTACTATTTTCGTTATGTCGTAATAACGATATTACGTTGTATCGAAATTAAAAGACCACTCGTGTGCCTTCACTCAGTTTCTGATAGCCTTCAGTCACGATGCGCTCCCCCTCGCTGATGCCGCTGGTGACGGCAATGCGGTTCTTGGACAAGCCAAGCGTCTCCTTCGTCGCCGAGCGGCCCTGCGTCGAGCCAATGGTGACGGCTGTCCTATGGGCGGTGCTGTCTTCTCCAACCACCCAGACGAAGAGCGCCCCGTCAGCATTCTTTTGCACCGCCGTCACAGGTATCTGAACATCCCCTCCTTGGGAGGGGCTTGGGGAGGCCTTAAACTGCACGCTTGCCACCATCCCCGGCAGCAACTGCCGCTCCGGATTCTGCACATTGATGCGCACATCGTAGGTATGCGTCATCGCATCAGCCGTGACACCTTTCTCTATACGGGCACCAGAAAAACTCTGGCCGATGGCATCCACCTTGATAGACGTCGGCGTATTGGCGGCGATGCTGCCGATCTCAGTCTCAGGAACGGCCACCTTCACCTTCACGCTGCTGATGTCGAGTATGGTCACCACCGCCTGTGAGGGTAGGGCGGTCTCTCCGGCCCCTATCTGCTTCCGCCCGACGATGCCGCTCACGGGAGCCACCAGCCGGCAGTCGGCCAGGTTCTTCTTGGCCACCTCCAACTGCGACTTCGCCTGAGCCACCTTGCTCTGTATCTCTACCCACTGCACCTCGGGCAGCGAGCCGTTGTCGTGCAGCATCGTGTAGCGCTCCAGCGCATCGTTGGCCTGCGCCATCTGTGCCTCGGCACCGCTCAGCAGGTTGCGGGCCTGAGTGTCATCCATCTCAGCCAACAGTTGGCCGCGACTGACGGCCTGCCCCTCGCTGACCAGCACCCGCTTCACGACACCCATGCCTGTGAAACTGACTGCCGTTGCCTCGCGTTCCTCCACGATGCCCACGTAAGTCTGGCTATTGCTGCCAGACGACAAACTGACTATTTCTGTTTCAACTCGCGTCGGGGCTTTCCCGCCATCGCTTTTCTGCTCACTGCAACTGCCCAATGCCACAATAGCCAGCAGTCCTAAAATTACCTTTTTCATGTCTGGATGTAGTATTTTCGGCCGCAAAAGTAATAGAAATGTCGCTAACCGTCATGTTCTAATAGAATAAAAGTGTGTTCCGTTTTGCGCTTAAAGTCCAAATAGGTCGAATGTTAATCCAAAAAGAACATGGTTTTTGGAGAATAATCCGTAACTTTGCATCCCAAAAGGAACAGAAATATGCATCAGGAAGAGATTAGCATCCAAACATTAACAGACAATGCGGACATCCACGTCGGCTATTCAGACAACGATATCGTCATCATCGACAGCATCCAGAAATTTGCAGAGGTCACCTCGGCTCATGTGTCCATGAGTGCCATAGCCATCTGCACCAGCGGCAAGGTGCAGGGCGTCATCAACGGGCAGAAGATCGAACTCCGCCAGAACCAGGTGGGCGTGATACCTCCCAACTCTAACGTGACTGACCTCATGATCAGCCCAGACTTCAACCTGAAGGCCATGTTCCTCTCGAATGCTATCATACAGAGTTTCCTGCACGAAAAGATGTACGTGTGGAACGAACAGATGTATATACACGGAGTCCGCGTCATGACGATGGTAGACGGCGACGTACTGTTCTTCGAACGCTTCTACGAACTGCTGCAAAGTTGCATACAGAAGCCAGCCGACACGCCCTTCCGTACCGATGTCATCCAGGCCCTGCTGCGAGCCGCCATATTGGGCATCTGCGGAGCACTGAGACGGGTGTCTCCCACAACCAGCAGGCCGACCAGTTCAGGCAACTCCCACTTCCAGCGCTTCCTCGACCTGCTGCACTCTGAGCACAACAAGCACCGCACCGTCGAGTCGTATGCCAACGAGTTGTGCATATCGCCCAAGTATCTCTCCGTCATCTGCAAGAAGCAATCGGGCAAGACGGCCAACGAATGGATTACTGAGCATGTCTTGGAGGACATCCGCTACAGCCTGAAGCAGACCGACCTGAGCATCAAGCAGATCAGCGACCAACTCGGCTTCCCCAATCCTTCGTTCTTCGGCAAGTATGTACGCGAGCATCTGGGAATGTCGCCGAATGAGTACAGGAAGAAGATGATGATAAGCCAGTCTTTCGTCGCCTGAAGTGTAAGTAGGCATAGTCGCCCTGTGTGGCAAAGATGCGGCTCGTGTCGAAACCGGCCTTTTCGAACTGGCCCATTCTGCTACCACTTCAATTCTTCCTGAAGGATGTTACCGTCGGACATATCAGATATTGCCACGCGCGAAGGTATTTCCGCAGTCGGGCCACATCGTCTTCTGCGATTTCCTTGAGTCGGCGAATATCCATGTTGTCTTCCAGGTCGGCCATCTTCACCTCCCTGCCGATGGCATTCTGTGCAGCCCGATGCACGAAGGTGTCGTAGTCTTCTCCTTCCCGCTTTGTCACAGAGAGCACGCCGTCGACAATCTCATCGGGGAATCCTTCGCTGCGCAGAAAGTCTGCCGTGATGTGCGTGTCCTCTATGGTGTCGTGCAGGAGTGCCACGATTTTCGCTTTCGGATCTTTGCACCGCTCTGCCACCCGTATGGGGTGCATGATGTAGTCTCGTCCGGATTTGTCCTTCTGTCCCTGATGTGCTTGGATGGCTATCTGCAAAGCACGGTCATACAGTTCATTGTGGTTCATAGTTCGTCTGTTGATACTTGTCAGGTGCAAAGTTACGCATTTTCATTCGTTTTCCTGCAAGATGTCATTAAAAAGAGGTTAAAAGTGGGGTAGAGCATGAGTTTTGGGCAAATTATTAGTACCTTTGCCAACGAATTTGTAAGCAGAGGATATGAGACATTATTTGATCCGTCGATATGTATTGTTGGTTGTCGCTTCCGTCATTGTGAGTCTGCTGAGCATCGCCACATACGCCCAGGACGACATCGTGTTTACGCCCCAGTGGACGGCGCAGGCGCAGTTCGCGGGCTACTACGTGGCCGAGGCGAAGGGCTTTTACCGCGAGGCTGGCGTGAAGGTGCGCATCGAGCATCCGTCGGTCACGCTGCCAGCCATGGCCCGTCTGCGCTCAGGCAAGTGTCAGGCCACGACGCTGCAAGTCTGTCAGGCCCTGGAGATTGTCGACGCCGGCATCCCCCTGGTCAACATCCTGCAGACGTCAATGAACAATGCTATGGTCATCGTCTCGGCAAAGGACAAGGACCCGCTCTCGCAGAAGGGAGCCCGCGTGGGGCTCTTTCTGGGCTTTGGCCATCTGGCCATCTGCATGAGCATGAAAGAACATCTGGACTACCAGTGGGTGCATCTCGCGCAAGGTGTCAATCTGTTCATTGCCGGTGCGCTCGATGCCATGGTGGCTATGAGTTACAACGAGTACTACCAACTGATTCAGGCCGGCATGGACATCAGCGACAAGGCCGTCTACCGCTTCTGCGACCACGGCTACAACGTGCAGGAGGATGGCGTCTACATGACCCGCGAGTACTACCAGACGCACCGCCAGCAGGCCCGCCGGTTTGCCGAGGCCAGCCGCCGTGGCTGGGAGTGGGCCGCCCAGCATCCCGACGAGGCACTGGACATCGTGATGCAGTACGTCGACAGAGACCGCATCGCCACCAACCGCACCCTGCAGCGCCTGATGCTGCAGGAGGTGCTGCGCCTGCAAGTGGACCGCGAATCGAAGCAGCGCGAGTTCCGCTTGCGCCCCGACATGGTGCAGCAGGCCAGCCGCCTGATGGTGGAGAACATGATGCTGGGAAGGGAAGTGAGTTATGAGGAATTGTCGGAATAACGAAATGTCGGAATAACGAAATGTCGGAATAACGAAAAGTCGTTATAACGAGATAACGTTATGACGTCATAACGCAAAAGAATAGAAAAATGAAGAAAATCATTGCCTATATCCGTCGCCGGCTGTCAGTGAAGTTGAGCCTGTGGGTGGTGCTGTTCGCCGCCGTCATCTTTAATGCTGCTCTCGCCTTCTTCGTCTGGCAGGCACGCGAGGCGGTGCACCAGGAGGCCATCAGTCGCGCCACGCAGATACTGGACAAGACGTCGTTGCGCGTGGAGGGCATCCTGAACCGCGTGGAGGTGGCCACGCAGATGACCGAGTGGCTGGTGCAGCGACACCCCGACAAGGCCGACTCGATGTTCGTCTACAGCCGCGGCATGTTGCTGAACAATCCCGACTTCTACAACTGCTCCATCGCCTTCGAACCCTACCACTTCAAGGACAAGGGCCGCTACTTCTCGGCCTACTCGATGATGAGCGGCGACAGCATCCGCACCATCCAGGGCGGCAGCGACCACTACCAGTACTTCTACATGGACTGGTACCTGATGCCCACGCTGATGGACCGCCCGTGCTGGAC
>JAFUUL010000039.1 GCA_017483805.1 Prevotella sp. | reverse complement strand
CAGCGCGCCTCGCTCCGCCGACTGCTGGAGGAACTGCACAGGGCCTACCCCCGCGCCCTGATCGTGGGCCACCACGACCTGAATCCCCAGAAGGCCTGCCCCTGCTACCCGGTGGTGACGGAGTACGCGGACCTGCAGCCGAAGTGAAAAAAAAGACTGGCGACTATCCCTGAGGACGGCCGCCAGTTTCTTTTAAATAAAGTGTTATGCTTCACGCTCTATCCAGGCGATGGTGTCGCCCTGGCGAATGTTCTGGCCGGGCTTCACGCTGATGTCGACCAACTTGCCGCCCAGGGCAGCAGGGATGGAGACTATCTCGCCCCACTTGGTCTGCAAGTAGCAGAAGGTGTCGCCCTCCTTGTACTTCTGACCGATGAACGGCTCCACGCAGGGGGCCAACACACCTTCGCCACCAAAGCCCCAGAGCAACTGACCGGCCAGAGGCGACTTGACGGCATCGGCCTTGGCGTGCTTCAGCGCGTCGATCTCCTCCTGCGAGATCTTCTTGCCGCCACCAAGTTTGGCGTCCTTGGCCTTCTGCAGGTCAGCCAGGAACTGCTTCTTGGCCTGACCGCTCTTGAAGGGACGATACTGCTCAGGATGCATGGCCAGTTCGAAGAGTTCCTCGTTGTCCTGTCCATAGTCCCAGCCGTTCTCGTCCATCTCCTTGCGGAAGCCGTCGAGGGCATTGGGGATGAGCGTATGCGGATCCACGTCGGTGAACTCGCGGTTCTGCTGCTTGGCCAGTTCCACCAGTTCGGGTGCAATCTCTCCGGGAATCTTGCCGCTCTTGCCCAAGATCATGCCCCAGATGGCATCGTCCATCATCACATAGCGACCCTTGCCCTGCTCCATCGTGAGCAGGTTCATCAGGGCGATGTTCTTGGTGTACTGAGAGAACGGCGTCACCAGTGGGGGATAGCCCACGCGCGGCCAGACATATTCCACCTCGTTGAACAGTTTCACCAGCATGTCGTCCATCGTGAGCACGGGCTCGCCCTTCTTCTCACGCAACTTGTTGATCATGGTCTGGATGCCGCCCAAGTCGGCCATCATCGAGCCCATCATGCCGCCAGGCAGTCCGCAGCCGAGCAGCAGGCTCGACATGTGCTTGTTGGCGGGATTGATGAAGTAGCCCAGCCAGTCGTCGATGAACTCCTGAGTGAGCGTGCGGGCCTGCATGTAGGCGTTCATGTTGATATCCTCCACCTCGAAGCCCTCGTTCTTCAGCATCGACTGCACGGAGATGATATCGGGATGCACCTTACCCCAGGAGAGCGGCTCGATGGCTGTGTCGATGATGTCGGCACCATTGTTGCACACCTCCAGGATGCTGGCCATCGAGAGGCCGGGGCCGCTGTGGCCGTGATACTGTATCAGGATGTCGGGATGCTTCGTCTTGATAGCCTTGGTCAGCGCACCCAGCATGGCGGGCTGACCGATGCCTGCCATATCCTTCAGGCAGATTTCCTCGGCACCGGCAGCAATCACCTCGTCGGCAATCTGGCTGTAGTAGTCCACCGTGTGTACGGGCGAAGTCGTGATGCAGAGCGTGGCCTGCGGAATCATGCCGGCCTCCTTGGCCCAACGGATAGAGGGGATGATATTGCGCGTGTCGTTCAGACCGCAGAAGATACGGGGAATGTCTACGCCCTGGGCCTTCTTCACCTTATACATCAGTGCGCGCACGTCGTCGGGCACAGGATACATACGCAGGGCATTGAGGCCTCGGTCCAGCATGTGGGTCTGTATGCCCACCTCGTTGAAGGGCTTGCAGAAGGCGCGCACGGCCAGGTTGGGGTTCTCGCCTGCCATGAGGTTCACCTGCTCGAAGGCACCGCCGTTGGTCTCCACGCGGGCAAAGCAGCCCATGTCGATGATGACGGGCGCAATGCGCTCCAACTGATCCTTGCGCGGCTGGAACTTGCCACTGGACTGCCACATGTCGCGATAGACGAGACTAAACTTGATTTTCTTTTTTCCCATAGTTATCGTTCTTTTTGGTTAATTCATGAATACAGATGCAAAGGTAATAAAAAAAATAGAAAGTACAACGAGATTCTGAACTTTTTTCGCATCAGGCAATAAGTTTTTCTGGTGCAAATTGTTTGGCGGTATCGCAGAAAAGTGGTACTTTTGCAGGCAGAAAGAAAAGAGAACAGAGAACAATGAATATTATCGTATCAAAGGAGATAGAACAGGTTTGCCCAGAATTTGTGGGAGCCTGCGTGGAAGCAGAGGTGACTAACACCCCTTACTGCGAAGAGTTGTGGAAGGAGATTGAGACACTATGCGAGCAGTTCAGGCAGACGCTGACCACAGAGACGCTGAAGGACATGACCAGCATTGCCGCCACGCGACGCGTCTATAAGTCCTGCGGCAAAGATCCCTCACGCTATAGGCCGGCATCGGAGGCCCTGATCCGCAGGGTGCTACAGGGCAAGTCGCTCTATCAGATCGACACGCTGGTGGACCTGATCAATCTGGCATCGATAGCCTATGGCTACAGCATCGGCGGATTTGATGCCGACAAGTTCAAGGGAGACACGCTGACACTGGGCATCGGGCGTGAAGGCGAGCCCTACGAGGGCATCGGCCGCGGCATGATCAACATACAGGGCCTGCCGGTCTACAGGGATGCCGAGGGCGGCGTGGGCACACCGACCAGCGACAACGAGCGCACAAAAATAGACCTGCAGACCCAACGCCTGGTGGTGCTCATCAACGGCTACGACGGCAATGCCGCACGGGTGGCGGAGAACGCACGCTACATACAGCAGTTGCTGAGCAAATATGCCCAAAGCGACGGCGGACACTACGAGATGTATGGAATTATTTGATGGACAACGCAAAATAATTATCGTTTAAGAATTGGGAATTAAGAATATTTTCGTATCTTTGCAGCCATAAACAGGAAATACACAGAGAATCTATGGAGCAAAAAACTGAAAACAAAGCACTTACGCTCAAAACGCTCACAAAGAGCAATGTTTGGGACGTTCAGGAGAACGACATCTTCCGTATGTGGGAAGGCGCCGACAAGGATGCTGAGGTGAAAGAGAACGTCAGGCACTTCGTCGACATCATCCGCTCGGCATTCATGATCGAAGAACTGCCTGGAGACGCCCAACTCGTCAAGACCAAATATGAGAAACAAGGCTACAAGGTAGGACAGGTGCGGCTGGACGAAAACCAGAAGGTGACATGGGCCATCAAGAAGCGCCCCATCATGCGCGTCACCGACCTGACCTACGAGAATATACGCCACATCTCTGCCTCGAAACTCATCGAGGTGCTCGACCGCAACTTCGGCGGCGGCTGGGACTCGCTCTCGCAGAGCATCAAGGACATCATTGAGAGCGGTTTCGACATCTCCACCACTACCCTACCCAAGGATCGCCTGCACAAGAAAGGCGGCCTCTACGAGAAGAAAGTGGACGACGGATATGAGGTACTCGAAGTGGCTAAAGGCACCTGGGTGGAGGCTATCTTTGCCAAGGCCAAGCCTGAGAAGGAGAAACTGCGCATGAAGTTCTCGTCGCACAGCGAGGATGATGAGGACGAAGACGCAGACGTAGAGATTGAAGACACCTACAACAAGCCCGACGAAGACGACATCGAACTGGAGGGTCCCAACGATGACGACATCACAGAGGACAACTACTCGACGATGATGGATCTGGGCAGCGGCGATCCTGATGAGGAAGCCGAAAGCATGGCCGACTACGGGGAAGAGTAATTCTTCCCCCTTTTTTTATCCCCCCATGAGCAAGCCCATGTGGTGTGGGCATACTAAAAGGGGAACCGATTCTCTCGAACAGGTTCCCAACTAAAAACTTTGGAAAATGATAAATATAGATTAAAATTACTAGTTATCGAGTGCAAAGATAGTCATAATGCTCCATTATTCCAAATCTTTTATACAAATTTAAGAAAAAAGTTTCTCTGCGCCTATAGTCGGGAGAGTTCTACGTAGATACGCTGAACAGGCAAGCCCATCACATTGAAGTAACTGCCGCTCAGGGAGGTGACGCCTATATAGCCTATCCACTCCTGTATGCCGTAGGCTCCAGCCTTATCGAAGGGCTGATAGCGATCGATATAGTAATCGATCTCTTCGTCGGTGAGCATCTTGAAAGTGACGTCGGTGGTCACGGAGAAGCGTCGCTGGGCAGACGTGGTGGTCAGACAGACGCCAGTGATGACCTGATGGGTCCGACCGCTCAACAAGTGCAACATCCGGCGAGCATCAGCCGCATCGGCAGGCTTTCCCAGCACCTGGTCGTCGACCACCACAATGGTGTCGGCCGTGATGATGAGATCGTCATCGGCCATCACCGGACGATAGGCGTCAGCCTTCTCGCGAGCGATGTACTCGGCAATCTGCGCCACGGGCAGGTCGGCAGGATAATTCTCCTCAATATCGGGGAGCACCTTGACTTCGAACGGCACCCCGAGACCACCCAGCAACTCCCGTCTGCGGGGCGAGTTGCTGGCCAGAACGACACGATATTTACTGATATTCTCCAACATCACCATCCAAATGCTTTTTCGTCCATCACCCATTTTCCCTGTGCCCTGAGCACCTGCTCAATCACATCGCGACCGCAGCCGTAGCCGCCATTGCGATGGCTCACATAGACACTGGCCTCCTGAATCTCCCAGGCGGCATCTTTCGGACAGACGGGGCACCCCACCCTGCGCATCACCTCCAGGTCGGGGATGTCGTCGCCCATATACATCACCTCTTCTTCCTTCAGGCCGTATTTCTGGAGAAAGGACTCGAAGGTGCGGATTTTCACGGAGCAGCCCACGTAGACATCGTCGACGCCGAGTCCCTGATAGCGCACCTTGACCGACTCCACATTGGCACCAGTCATGATGGCGATGTGGAGACCGAGTTTCACGGCCAACTGGATGGCATAGCCGTCCTTGATGTTCACCGTTCGCATGGGCAATCCGTCGGGAGCCAGCGGGATGGTCTCGGCCGACAGCACACCATCGATGTCGAAGATGATGGCCTTTATCTTGGTCAGATCGTAGTTAATCATTGGCTAATTGGTATATACTTTTACTCATCAGTTCATAAACTTGGCGCATCATAGGCTCGTCGGCCAGCAACTGCTTCTGCGCCTCGATGACATTCTCGTCGTAGCGGATGGCCGGCCCCGTCTGGGCCTCACGCGGATGCATGGTCTCCACCTTCTGAGCCGTCTCTTCTATCAAGGGAAGCATCACGCTGAAGGGCACGCCATGTTTCTCCAGGATACGGGCAGAGAGGGCATAGCAGTGGTTGGCAAAGTTGCAGGCAAAGACAGCAGCCAGATGCAGATGCCGGCGGTCTTCGCTCGACAGGCGGCGAACCTCGCTGCTGACCGACCGTGCTATCCGCTCGGCCAGAGCCAAGGTGTCCTCGCTATCTCCTTCTATAAATATAGGTACGCGCGAGAAGTCCACTGGCCGCTCTTTCGAAAATGTCTGCATGGGATAGATGACACCGCCATGCCGATGACTGCCAAATACCGACAGAGGCACCGAACCTGCGGTGTGGAAGAAAGCCTGGTTCTCCCTACCCTCGTCCAATCGGGCAATCAGTTCGCCAAGCACCGAATCCTTCACGGCCAGCACAAAGGCATCGGCCTCAAGGGGTAGCGAGGCGAGATCGGTGGTAGGAGTGCCGCCACAGAGGGAGCACAGAGCCTCTGCCGACGCCATCGTGCGGCTATAGACAGCCGTGATGCGATGGCCCTGAGCATGGAGTGCCCTCGCCAGATTAGTGGCCAGCCGACCGGCTCCTATGAAAACGATATCCATGGCGCTTAATACTTGCCGATGTGGACATTCTCCCACTTCAGTTTGTCCTCGTTCTGCGGCTTGCGCTCGTCGGCCTTGTGACCAAAGGCGATGACACACAGCACATTCAGGTTCTCAGGAATGTCGAGGATGCCACGGATGACCGTGTCGGCCGAAGTGCCGTCGCTCAGGCCGCGGCCTCGCATCTGCACCCAGCAGGAGCCCAGTCCCAGTTCCTCTGCCTGATACTGCATGGAGATGGCGGCAATGGAACCGTCCTCCACCCAGCAGTCGTTCTGCATCGGGTCGCCCAGCACCACAACGGCCATCGAGGCCCCCTTGATGAGTTGACCGCCCATATCCTTGGCGTCGGAGAGTTTCTCCAGGTCCAACTTGTCGTCTACTACCACGAACTGCCAGCCGCGCTGACCTTTCGAAGTAGGAGCCATCAGGGCTGCACGCAATATCAGTTTCACATCCTCTGCATCGATTTCCTCTTCCGTGAACTTACGATGCGAACGGCGTATCTGAGCCAATGTTTTGAAGTCTGTCATAACCACTTTGTCTAAATTTTCATGCAAAGATAACAATTTCCTGCCAAAAGATGCGCAATTTAAGAAAGATTTAGTATTTTTGTGCCCGATGAGCGAACTAACCGTACAAATCTATACTGATGGCAACCAACTGCCCAGCGGGCTGACTGAGGAAGATGTCTTCCACAGCACGCGCCTATTCTGGCTGGTCAAAAAGACGCCTCGCCACAAGCCATACATGGTGACTGTCGAGGATGCCGATGGCCGTGTGCTCGGCCAGATGCTGGCCATCGTGCGCTACCGTTCATCGTGGCTCCCCCCCTACCTCTACCGTCAATGCCGCATTCTGGGTGCAGGCACCTATCAGGATGCTGAAGCCAGCCCTCTCTTCGGACTGATGCTGCAAGCGCTCACCGAGCGCCTTGGCCGCAGCGTGCTATTCATTGAGGTGAGCAACCTGCCACAGAAGATGTTCGCCTATCGCCAGTTCCGCGAGAGCCACTATTTCCCTGTGCGCTGGATGAGCATACACAATTCGCTCCACTCCCGCGAACCGGAGGAGCGCATCAGCACTCAGATGCTCCGACGCATCAATGCGCTGTACGAAAAAGGAGTCGTGACGAATGAGGTGGAGACCGAAGAAGACTTCAAGGCTTTCATCAAACTGCTGCGCCACCACAACTGGCTGAAGCCCAAGCGCTACATACCGGCCGACGAGTTCTTCGAGGGGTTGCGCAACAGTTACGACAGTCATCTCTTCCTGACCCGCTATCGCGACCACGTCATCGGCTGTTCGGCTGTCATCTATAGTCAGCATCAGGCCTATCTGTGGTATGCAGCCTTCCGCCGAAAGACCTATGCCTGGCTGCATCCCCATGTCATGACCATCTGGCACGTGCTGAAGGATTCCCACCAGCGCGGCTTCGAGCATGTATACTTCATGGATGTGGGCCTGCCCTTCCGTAAGAATGCTTTTCGTGACTTCATTCTCAGTTTCGGCGGCAAGCCCACAAGCACCTACCGATGGTTCCACTGCTCCATCGGCTGGATAAACTCTCTACTCTCCTGGTTCTATCGCGACTGAACTACTTGTTGTAGAATGCCTTATACCACTCGGCAAACCTGCGCAGTCCATCCCTTAACGAAGTGTGAGGCTTGAAGCCATAGTCACGCTCCAAGGCTGAAGTGTCAGCATAGGTCACTGGCACGTCGCCGGGCTGCATCGGCACGAGTTCCTTGTGAGCCTCGAAGTCGTAGTCCTCTGGCAGAACACCAGCACGAATCAGTTCCTGCTGAAGGATATCCACAAAGTCCAGCAGGTTCTCAGGATTGCTGTTGCCGATATTGTAAACCGCATAGGGCGGCAAGGGCAGTCCGTCCTCGCCGTTTTTCTTCTCAGGAGCACCCTGCATGATACGGATTACACCCTCCACAATGTCGTCCACATAGGTGAAGTCGCGCTTGCAGTGGCCAAAGTTGAATATCTTGATGGTCTCGCCCTTCACCAGTTTGTTGGTGAAGCCGAAATAGGCCATATCAGGACGACCGGCAGGACCATAGACCGTAAAGAAGCGCAGACCGGTAGAAGGGATATTGTACAATTTTGAATAGGCATGGGCCAGCAACTCATTCGACTTCTTCGTGGCGGCATACAGACTGACAGGATTGTCCACCTTGTCATCAGTACTATAAGGCACTTTCTTGTTGGATCCATACACCGAGGAAGATGAAGCATAGACCAGATGCTCCACAGGATTGTGCCGACAGGCTTCCAAAATATTATAGAAGCCTATGAGATTCGACTGGATATAGGCATCGGGATTGGTGATGGAATAGCGAACGCCGGCCTGTGCAGCCAGATTGACCACAACGGCAGGCTTGTAGAGCCCGAAGATGTCGTCGACAGCAGTTCTGTCGGCGATATCGCCCTTGACAAATATCCATCGGTTGTCATTCTGTCCGTCCAGCCTGTTCAGTTCGTCGAGACGGAACTGCTTCAGCCTGACGTCATAGTAGTCGTTCATATTGTCAATGCCCACGATAGTGGCACCCTTCACGTCGTTGAGCAGGCGCTTCACCAGATTGCTGCCGATGAATCCTGCTGCGCCTGTGACAAACAGGCATTTATTGTCTAAACTAATCTTTTCCATACTTTTCTACTGCTTCATAATAAGTATCTAACGAGCCGATGTCAAAACGACCTGCACTCATCGGCCAAGCGTGCATTGTGGTATGTTCCACCATATAGTGTGCCAAATTGCCTGGGGCGTCCTTGCCACAACCGTTCTCAACAGAATGGCGCACCAATTGCAAGTCTTTCTTCAGGTAAATGTAGAATGGTGGAACTGCCCAGTGGCTCTTCGGCTCCTGTGGCTTCTCTTCCATGTCCAGCACCCGCATCGCTTCGTCCACCACAATGACACCCGTCCTTTGCAGTTTTGCTATTTCGGGCTGCTCGTGGCACATGATGCACGACGTCTGTTTTTCCTTTGCAAAGTCGACAAACTCCTGGAACGAGAAAAACAGCAGGTTGTCTGCTGCCACCACCAGCATATCGTCATCCAGGCCCAGACGGTCTATTGCGTAGAGCAAATCGCATACAGCCCCCAGGCGCGTGTCGTTGGTCTCCGTCCCGTCATCCACGATGGTGACTGGCTTCACGTAGTGCTGTTCCTGTCTCCACGACTCAAATATCGGCGCAAACCGATGGTTCGTGATGATGATATGTTCGTCTATCTCTGGGATGCGATCTATATCATCCAGCATTCGTCCCAGAATCGTGTTGTCACCAATCTTCAGCAGCGGCTTGGGGAAGTTCTTTGTCAACTCTCCCAACCGTGTCGCATAACCCGCCGCAATCACTATGTTCTTCATCTATATAAAAAAAATGATTAGTCCTCAACAAACCTCGCGCCATCGTCTGGGCGGACCCAGAACACCTGGAATGTCTTCTCATATTCAGGGAACTGCTCCAGATATCTCGCCGTGAGCGTCTTCTCGATATTCTCCTTCTGAGCAGGATCCACCAGGGCAATGCAAGCCCCCTTGAAGCCTGCACCAGAGAAGCGGCCACCCCATACTCCTGGCAACGAACGCATGATCTCATAGATGGCTATCAGTTCGGGCGAACCACACTCGTAGTTGTGAATGCTCGACTCGCATGAATCGAATGACAGTTTTCCAAACAGTTTCAGATTTCCCGTTTCCCAGGCCGTCACGCCCTGACGCACCCGTCGGTATTCCGAATAGAAGTGTTCGGCACGTCTGGCAAAGCGGGCAGGCATTGCAATTCTGGTCTTGTCGAAGGTGGCTTTCGGAATATCGCGCAAGAAGGTCTTGTCGAAGGTCTTCAACGGCTGATCCGTATAGGCCAACATATTCCATGCCGCCGTCTTACATTCATATACACGAAGATTGTAGTCAGAATTCACCAGCGAGCGGGTCAGTCCTGAGAAGAAAATGCCAATCTCGAAGTCTGGCATATCAGGATGACGGCGAATGATGCGCCAGTCATTAGAATCGCAATCCAAGAACAGCAGTCCATCCTTACGCCCCAAGGCTATACAGGCCTGATCCAGCAAGCCATTATTCAGACCGATATATTCTCGCTCTGCCTCAGAGGCTATCTGCACGACCTCAAATGGCTGCAGAGTGATGCCATTGGCCTTAGAGAGGGCCATCACATAGGCTATCAGCACGGCAGCAGAAGATGACAGGCCACCAACGGGCAACGACCCCTGTATGACGCCGTCAATGCCATTCTTCAATTCGAAACGCTTGCGCAGAGCATACTTGGCACCACGGGCATAGTCGCCCCAATGATGTTCCCTCACCTGTGAGGGCTTGTCCACATCGAAGTCGACCTCACCCTCAAATGTCCTCGACAGCAGATGCACATGCCCGTCACTCCTGACGCTAAACCAGAGGTCAACACCCTTGTTTATCGCAAAGCCCGTCACAAGTCCATGCTGGTGGTCCACATGGGCACCAAGAGGACACACACGATAAGGGGAGAAAATGTGATATTGGTAGTCTTTCATATTTTTTTATTTGGAATTAAGATTACTCACCTGATATGCAGGAATCGGGTGACCTTGCCCGCCAATGTGCGGTCGAGATTGTTGATGAAGGCCTCGAGTGTCTTCGACTTCCCTCCTATGGGGATTATATCGTAGTCGGCCATGACTGCAGGAATAAGAGTACTATTGCCATGGGGAAGATCAATGGTGTCGCCTGTTTCCCTGACCCGAATCCGACAGTCACCCTCCATACACATACAAATGACGAAACTATCGTATTTGAGAAGATTGCGATGGAAAGGCCCCGTACTCTCTGTCACCCTGATAGTAAAGTAAGGCGAATCAATGACAAGGTTCGCGCGATTTACTCTGTCAGGATAGTCGGTACGATAGTCGTCTAGCACCTTGAAATCGAGGGCTTTGGCAGCCAACTCAGTATGCAGTTCGCGGGGCTTGCCGTCAAGTCCTGGGCGGTTGTAGTCATAGATGCGATAGGTGACATCCGATGACTGCTGCACCTCGGCCAACAGGATGCCAGCACCGATGGCATGGACACGGCCTGCAGGGAGATAGAACACATCGCCAGGCTTCACCGTATGCTTAGCCAGTACTTCAGTAATCGTATTGTTCTGGATATGTGCCTTGTATTCTTCGGGCGTAATCTGCTTGTTGAAGCCAGCATAGAGGAAACTGTCGGGCTGGGCGTCGAGGATATACCACATCTCACTCTTGCCCATCTTGCCGTGCTCGCGCTGTGCCATCGCATCGTTGGGATGCACCTGGATGCTCAAGTCCTTCTGAGCGTCGATGAACTTCACCAGCAGCGGCAACTGCCCGTGATACTGCTCGCAGACGGCACGCCCCAATATCTCCGACGGGTATTCATTGATGACAGAGACAATATCTCTGCCTGCCAGTTGCCCATTGGCGATGATGCTCGTACTGGAGGGCACTGCACTCACCTCCCAACTTTCCCCAATCGGCTCATTAGAGGGGGGAAGTCCCTTGTAGGCAGTCAGTCGGTGACCACCCCACACAACGGAGTGCAGATTCGGTTCAAAGCGGAATGGATATATCTTCATGTTTTCAATAATCTGACTGCAAAGGTACGAATAAGTGAGCGAAATACCAAATTTATTTGAGTTTTTCCTAGCGAAGTACCTTCGACCGCAGGTCAAAGATAAGGCTTTTATTTGAATTCTCAAAGAAAAAAGGTAATAAAACGGAGATTTATGCGTTATTAACCTTGATGAAACAGATCATAACACGACAACTGACTCTGCTCGCCATGCTGATGACGGGCCTCTCTGTGTTGGCTCAGTCGTTCACACTGAAAGGCAAAGTGACCGACGACGAAGGCAACGCGCTGGAACTGGCCACCGTGTCGTGCCTGGAGCAGGCTGCCGTCACGATGACCAACCTGAAGGGCGAATTCAGCATGACCCTCCAGTCGGCCGACTCGGTTGTGGTGAAGTTTTCCATGATAGGCTATCAGGCGAAGACCCGCGTGCTGCGCAACCCCAAGACCACGCAGACACTGCAGGTGCAACTGAACACGCTTGAACTCGGCGAGGTGGTGGTAGTAGAACGCCGCCGACAGACCGATGCCATGGAGCAACTGGATGTGAACGACCTGAAGTCGAATCCGTCGGCCAGCGGCAATGCCGTGGAAGAACTCATCCAGCAGCAGGCCGGCGTGTCTACCCACAACGAACTTTCGAGCCAATACAATGTGCGTGGCGGCTCGTTCGACGAGAACTCTGTATATATAAATAATGTGGAGGTCTATCGTCCGCTGCTCATCCGTAGCGGCCAACAGGAAGGCCTGAGCATCATCAACCCTGACATGGTGGAGAGCGTGGGCTTCAGCACTGGCGGCTTCTCGGCCAAATACGGCGACAAGATGTCGAGCGCGCTTGACATCACCTACAAGCGCCCGAAGAAATTCGAGGCCACAGCCACTGCTTCGCTACTCGGTGCCAGCGGCTACGTGGGCATGTCGACCAAGAAGTTCTCGATGAGCCACGGCCTGCGCTACAAGACCAACCGCTACCTATTAGGTTCCCTGGAAACCACTGGAGAGTATCGCCCGAATCAACTTGACTATCAGACATATATCACCTACGAGCCCAACAAGAGATGGACGCTCGCCCTGCTGGGAAATATCTCAGAGAATCACTACAACTTCGCTCCAAAAGATCGTGAAACCTCTTTCGGCACGATGGAGGACGTGAAGTCATTCAAGGTCTACTTCGACGGTCAGGAGAAAGACATCTTCCGCACTCTGTTCGGCACGGCCTCCATCACTCGCCATCTGGGTGACTCCACCCATATCAAACTGCTCTGGTCGGCCTTCCACACCAAGGAGCAGGAACGCTACGACATTCAGGGCCAGTACTGGCTGGACGATACAGAGAGTTCAGAGAATCTGGGTGTGGGCACCTACGCCGAGCATGCCCGCAACTATCTGACTGCCAACGTGCAGAGTCTGAAACTGATGTATCAGAAGACGCTGCGGAACCACGACATCGAGGCAGGCCTGACCTATAAGTGGGAACACATAGAAGAGCAGAGCCGCGAATACGAGATGCGCGACTCCAGCGGCTACTCGGTGCCTCACACAGGCAACCGCCTGGACCTCATCTACACACTCAACTCGCAGAACGATATGCGGTCGCAGCGCGTGGAGGGCTACGTGCAGGATGCCCTGAAATGGAACCGAGGCGAGACTTTCTACAAACTGAACTTCGGCGTGCGCTTTGCCCACTGGTCGTTCAACAAGGAGACCATCGTCTCGCCCCGCGTCTCGCTGGCCATTGTGCCAGGCTCCAACACCAACCTGACCTATCGCTTCGCCACAGGCCTCTACTACCAGGCGCCTTTCTTCAAGGAACTGCGCGATACGACTACCGTGGCGGGCGTCACCGTGGCCACGCTGAACCGCAACATCAAGAGCCAGCGGTCGCTGCAGTTCCTGGCAGCCCTCGACTATCGCTTCAAGATGCGCGACCTGCCCTATAAGTTTACGGCTGAAGCCTACTACAAGGCACTGGGCAACCTGATTCCCTACAACGTGCAGAACGTGAAAGTGACCTACTATGGTCAGAATATGTGCTCAGGCTATGCCGCAGGCCTCGACATGAAACTCTACGGCCAGTTTGTGCCAGGCACCGACTCGTGGATATCGCTCTCGCTGATGCGCACCCAGCAGAAGATGAACGGCGAGTGGGTCCCCCTGCCTACAGACCAGCGCTACGCTATCAATCTCCACTTCACCGACTACTTCCCTGGCACTGAACGCTGGAAGATGACACTGCGCCTGGCCTATGCCGACGGCCTGCCCTTCGGCGCCCCCCACCGCGGCCTGGAGAGCCAGAACTTCCGTGCTCCGGCCTACAAGCGTGCCGACATCGGCATGAGTTATCTGGCACTTCACCATCAGAAAGCCATCAAGAACCTGTGGCTCGGCATCGACTGCCTGAACCTGTTTGGCATCAGCAACGTGAACAGTTACTACTGGGTGACCGATGTCACCAACCGCCAGTGGGCCGTGCCCAATTATCTTACGGGCAGACAGATAAACGGAAGAATTACGGTGGAATTTTGAATAGAATCTCTTTTTTTATTAAATAAAGCAAATAAAGAAAGGGTATCTCACATATATTTCGTATCTTTGCACCACAAAACTTAAGTTTAAACTTTTATAGACATGAAGATTTCACACATTGAGCATCTGGGCATTGCCGTCCAGAGCATTGAAGAGAGCCTGCCGTTCTTTACCGACGTGCTGGGCCTGGAGTGTTATGCAACAGAAGTGGTAGAAGACCAGAAAGTGAAGACCGCCTTCCTGAAGTGCGGCGAGGTGAAACTGGAACTGCTGGAGCCGACAAGCCCTGAGAGCACCATCCAGAAGTGGCTCGACAAAGGCAACAAGGGCGTGCACCACGTGGCTTTCTGCATCGAGGATGGCGTGGCCAACGCACTGGCTGAGGTCAGCGAGAAGGGCGTCCGCCTGATCGACCAGGCTCCGCGCAAGGGTGCCGAGGGCCTGAACATCGCTTTCCTGCATCCCAAATCGACTGCCGGCGTGCTGACAGAACTCTGCGAGCACCCTGAGTAATCGTGATGACGAAACAACGTAATAACGAAATAACGATATCAAAAAAACAATGTCAAAACAACTAGAAAAAATCAAGCAACTCATCGAGAAGCGCGAACAGGCTCGTCTCGGTGGTGGTGAGAAAGCCATTCAGAAGCAGCACGAGCGTGGCAAGTACACGGCCCGTGAGCGCATTGAGATGCTCCTCGACGAGGGTTCGTTCGAGGAATACGATATGTTCAAGGAGCACCGTTGCCACAACTTCGGCATGGAGAAGAAGCAGTTCCCTGGCGATGGCGTGGTAGCAGGCAGTGGTACCATCGACGGCCGTCTGGTCTTCATCTTCGCACAGGACTTCACCGTTCATGCTGGTTCTCTCTCTGAGACCATGAGCCAGAAGATCTGCAAGGTGATGGACATGGCCATGAAGATGGGTGCCCCCGTCATCGGCATCAACGACTCGGGTGGTGCACGCATCCAGGAGGGCATCAACGCCCTGGCCGGCTACGCCGAGATCTTCGAGCGTAACATCCTGGCTTCAGGTGTCATCCCCCAGATCAGCGGTATCTTCGGCCCCTGTGCAGGTGGTGCCGTCTACTCTCCTGCCCTCACCGACTTCACGCTGATGATGGAGAACACCTCTTATATGTTCCTCACAGGCCCGAAGGTGGTGAAGACCGTCACTGGCGAGGACATCGACCAGGAGCACCTGGGCGGCGCCAGCGTCCATGCCACGAAGAGCGGCGTGACCCACTTCACGGCCAAGACCGAGGAGGAGGGCATCCAGATGCTGAAGACCCTGCTCTCCTACATCCCCTCTAACAACATGGAGACGGCTCCCCGCAAGAAGTGCGAGGATCCCATCAACCGTATGGAGGATGCCCTGAACGAGATTATCCCTGAGAATCCCAACGAGGCCTACGACATGTACAAGGTCATCGGCAGCATCGTGGACAACGGCGAGTTCTTCGAGGTACAGCCCAAGTTTGCCAAGAACATCATCGTGGGCTTTGCCCGCTTCAACGGCCAAAGCGTAGGCATCGTGGCCAACCAGCCCTCTTGCTATGCAGGCGTGCTCGACGTGAACGCCTCTCGCAAGGGTGCCCGCTTCGTCCGCTTCTGCGACGCCTTCAACATTCCTATCGTGTCGCTGGTCGACGTGCCTGGATTCCTGCCCGGTACGGGTCAGGAGTACAATGCCGTCATCCTGCATGGTGCCCAGTTGCTCTACGCCTACGGCGAGGCCACTGTGCCCAAGATCACCGTCACGCTGCGCAAGTCCTACGGCGGCTCTCACATCGTGATGGGCTCAAAGCAACTGCACACCGACCTGAACTACGCATGGCCCTCAGCCGAGATTGCCGTGATGGGTGCCAGCGGTGCTGCTGCTGTGCTCTACGCCAAGGAGGCCAAGGCCAAGAAGGAGGCCGGCGAGGACGTGAAGGCTTTCATCGCCGAGAAGGAGGACGAGTACAACGAACTCTTCGCCAATCCTTATCAGGCAGCCAAGTACGGCTACATCGACGACGTGATCGAGCCGCGCAACACCCGCTTCCGCATCTGCCGCGGTCTGGCTCAACTGGCCACCAAGCGCGATGCACTGCCTGCCAAGAAGCACGGAAATATCCCCATGTAATCGTATTTTTTGCTTATGAAACAGAACGAAGTTTATGCTGCCATCGCAATGGCTCTGCATGAGCATCTGGGCAACAACGTACACGACGCGGAGCCCGGCATCATCACGATTGCCGAGCGCTCCACGCAGTGGAACGGCTACGCACAGACCATGACAGCACATCCTTAAACGAATAAAGACATGAAAGAATACAAGTATACCATCAACGGAACGAAGTACGAAGTGGCCATCGGCGACATCGAGGAGAACATCGTGAAGGTCACCGTCAACGGTGAGGAATACACGGTAGAGATGGAGAAGGAGGCCGAGCCGGAGAAGAAGAAGCCCGTGCTTGGCAAGCCCGCCGCCGCTGCCGAGAGCAACGACGCTCCCGCTGCCGACAAGGGTGCTATCAACAAGAACAACGCCGTGAAGGCTCCCCTGCCTGGTGTCATCACCGACATCAAGGTGGCCGTGGGCGACGAGGTTCAGGCTGGAGACACCGTCGTGGTGCTGGAGGCCATGAAGATGGCCAACAACCTGCAGGCCGAGAAGGCCGGACGGGTGACTGCCGTATGCGTGAAGATTGGCGAGAGCGTCATGGAAGACGACGCCCTCGTGGTCATCGAGTAGAATAGTAGTAGTACCAGTAGTAGGTACCCATGCTGCGCTCGTAGTCGCTGACAGACCGTTCAGGATTGCTGCGCAGATGCTCATAGAGGTCCAGTGCTTCGCGATAGTAGCGGGGCAGGACCTCTTTCTTTATGCTGTCATTGCTGCCATCGTAGTGCTGCAGGGCACTGACGAAGGCATTCAGGTCGCGATCTATCAGGTGGCTGCAGAGCACGTAGTCGCGAACGGCAGGCGACGCCAGCGAGTCGTGCTCCAGGCAATAGTAGTAGCGACGGGCAGGCATGGGGAAGGCCGGGCGAGCACCCAGGAAGCGCCAGATGGAGTCTGGCGACAGGATCTGCAGCGGCGAAGCCGAGGGCAGGAGGTTCTCGCTGGTGCCAACGACAGGATACTCGAAGAGCCGCTCGCCCAGTTCGCCCTTGCGAGCCAGGGCATAGGCACGCAACATGGTCAGGGTCTCGTCAGACTCGTGCGACCGACTGCCCACCCTGAGTGCTTCGTCCACGTCGCCCCTCATCAGGGCCGTCTCAGCATGGGCACGGAAGTGGAACACGGCATTGGAGTTGGCGGCCAGCGCCACAAACAGCATCATTAGGGCCATCTGCAACAGATTCAGCCAGACGCGACGCGAGAAAAGTCCTGTAGGCACCTTGTCGTCACTATCGAAGGGAAACATCTGCTTAGCCAGCCAGACGGCTCCGCCCCATAGTAACAGTATCAGCGGAGCCAGCCAGAGCCAGTGGCCAAAGGTGGAGCGGCTGCTGATGTCGGCATCGACGTCAGACAGCACGGCCAGCAGGAGCATGGAGGGCAGATAGGTGAGCGCGTGGGTGCGGCGCGAGAGCCGCGTCAGGGCAAAGACGCCCAGTTGCAACAGCAGCAGGGCCATGGTGATGATGACGGCCCCCCACGTGCGGTCGTAGCGGGTGACGCCCCCACTGAGCACATGCTGGGCCACGGCCAGCACGTCGGCCTGGAACCAGTAGAGCCAGGCGAACGAGAAGGCGAGAAAGCAGACGGCACACACCACCTTGGTGGTGATGGTGCCGTTCTTGCTATGTGGGTCGTGATAATGCATCAGTTCTTCTTCAGCACCACTGCCGAGCGGGCAGGGATGTAGAGTTTGAGCCACTCCTTGTGATCCTCGACGTAGAGCGGGTCGTAGTTGGTGAAGTGGGTGATGCTGTCATCGGCAAATCCGAAGCCGCCGAAGTCCTTCGAGTCGGTGTTGAGCACCACGTCGTAGGAGCCCGTGGGGACGAGGAAGCCATAGTCGGTGAACGACTGCGTGGGCGAGAAGTTGAACACGAAGAGCAGGTCGCCTCGCATGAAGGCCAGCACCTGGTCGCCGTCGTTGTGCCATATCTCCACCACGGGCTTCTGCTGGAAGTTGCGCACGCTCTTCACGACCTTGATCATCTCGCGGTCGAAGTCGCCCAGCCAGTGGTAGCACAGGTCCTTGTTGTCCACCAGGTTCCACTGTCGGCGTGCATACTTGTACGACCAGCCGTTGCCCTCGCGTGGGAAGTCGATCCACTCTGGGTGTCCGAACTCGTTGCCCATGAAGTTCAGGTAGCCGCCGTTGATGGCAGCCAGCGTCACCAGACGTATCATCTTGTGGAGGGCGATGCCTCGCTCGGCCACGCCGTTGATGTCCTTCTTGGCGAAGTGCCAGTACATGTCGGCATCTATCAGGCGGAAGATGATGGTCTTGTCGCCCACCAGAGCCTGGTCGTGGCTCTCGCAGTAGGAGATGGTCTTCTCGTCGGGTCGGCGGTTCTTCACTTCCCAGAAGATGCTCGAGGGCTTCCAGTTCTCGTCGCTCTGCTCCTTGATGGTCTTGATCCAGTAGTCGGGTATGTTCATGGCCATGCGATAGTCGAAGCCGAAGCCGCCGTCCTCGAACTTGGCAGCCAGGCCTGGCATGCCGCTCACCTCCTCGGCTATGGTGATGGCGTTGGGGTTCTCCTCGTGGATCAGGCAGTTGGCCAGCGTCAGATAGCAGATGGCGTTGTCATCCTCATGACCATTGAAGTAGTCGCCGTAGCCGCCGAAGGCCTCGCCCAGTCCGTGGCTGTAGTAGAGCATCGAGGTGACGCCGTCGAAGCGGAAACCGTCGAACTGATACTCCTCGAGCCAGTAGCGGCAGTTGGAGAGCAGGAAGTGCATCACGTCGTCCTTGCCGTAGTCGAAGCAGAGCGAGTCCCATGCTGGATGCTCGTGGCGGTCGCCAGGATAGAAGAACTGGTTGGGGTCGCCGCAGAGGTTGCCCAGGCCCTCCACCTCGTTCTTCACGGCGTGAGAGTGCACGATGTCCATGATGACGGCCACGCCGTGCTTGTGGGCCTCGTCGATGAGTGCCTTCAGTTCCTCTGGCGTGCCGAAGCGGCTGCTGGGGGCGAAGAACGACGACACGTGGTAGCCGAAGGAACCGTAGTAGGGATGCTCCTGGATGGCCATCACCTGTATGCAGTTGTAGCCGTCCTTGATGACGCGTGGCAGCACGTTTTCGCGGAACTCAGTGTAGGTGCCCACCTTCTCGGCGTCCTGTCCCATGCCGACGTGGCACTCGTAGATGAGCAGCGGGTTCTTCTTGGGCTTGAAGCCTGCCTTCTTCCAGATGTAGGGCTGCTTGGGGTTCCACACCTGGGCGGAGAATATCTTGGTCTCTTCGTCCTGCACCACGCGGCGGCACCAGGCGGGTATGCGCTCTCCCTCGCCGCCGTTCCACTTCACCTTCATCTTGTAGAGTTGGCCGTGCTTCAGGTCTTTCTCCTTCAGTTTCAGTTCCCAGTTGCCAGTACCCTCAATACGCTTGCACTTGTACTTCTCGTCTTCCTGCCAGCCGTTGAACTCGCCTATCAGGTAGATCTCCGTGGCATTGGGGGCCCACTCGCGGAACACCCATCCGCGTGCCTGCTTGTGCAGGCCGAAGTACAGGTGGCCGGCGGCAAAGTCCTTCAGCGAGGTCTTGCCGTTGCGCGTCAGTTGGTTCAGTTTCCACACGGCGTGGTCGTGGCGGCCACGGATAGCGTCCTCAAATGGTTCGAGCCAACCATCGTTCTCGACGAGGCCGATATGCTTGGGGGCGGCCTCCTCCACTGTCTTTTTCTTTGCCATAGTCGTCTTATGCTTTAACCTTGAAAATAGCCTTCTTGATCTCAGGAGCCATCGATATGCAGGGGGCGTGGCCGTCCTGCGGGAAGAAGATGGCAAACATGCCCGGCTGGCAGTCGATGAAACTCTCGGCCATCAGGTCGGGATACTTCGTGATGTCCTTCTCGGCGTTGTATTCCACCTCGGGCAGACGGCACAGGGGGGTGTAGCCGTAGGTCTCGGGCCCGTCGATGGGTATCTGTATGTCTATCATCTTGATGTGCGTCTCCAGCACGGCCTCGTCGGGAGCCTTGCCCTTGGCCGTAGTGATGTTGACAAAGAGGTCCTTGTCCTTGATGGGATACTTGCCTGCCTCCATCGAGGCCAGGTCGTTGTGCTTGAGGAATTCCACTACGTCGGCAAACAGGGGGTTCACGCCCGCATACTTGCCCAGGTTGTCTAATGTGTCGATGATCATAATAGTATTGTTTTTGGGGTTACTTACTTATTTGTTTGCCTTGCGATAGCCGTTGTCGTAGGTGCCGCTGGCCACCACGTTGCCGTTGCGGTCTTTCTCCACGAAGTCGCCGTGGCGCTTGCCCTCGCTGTAGTTGCCCTCGAAGCGCAGGCCGTCCTTGTTTTCCTCGATGGCCGAGCCGTGGCGCACGCCGTTCTTGAACTGGGCCTTAAACTTCGAGCCGTCGGCCAGGTGGCCTATGCACTCGCCGTCAGGATGGCCGTTCTTGAACTGGCCCTCCACCACGTCGCCAGCCTTCGTGGTCAGTTTGCCGCGGCCGTTGGGCTGGTCGGCCTTCCACTGGCCCTGATAGGTGTTGCCGTTGGCCCACACCAGGGTGCCCTGGCCCTCCTTGAATCCGTCCTTGAACTGGCCGTTGTACCTGTCGCCGTTGGCATACTTGAAGATGCCCGTGCCCGATCGGCGTCCGTTGAAGTAGTCACCCTCGTAGATGTCGCCGTTCTGGAATCGGTAGATGCCCTTGCCGTGCTGCATGTCGGCCTGCCACTGGCCCACGTAGACGTCGCCGTCGGCATACTTGTATATGCCCTTGCCGTTGCGCAGGTTGGCCCGCCACTCGCCGTCGTAGGTCGTGCCGTCGCCCCAGTCGAAGTAGCCGCGGCCGTCCTTCTTGTCGTCGCGCCACTCGCCATCATAGTAGGCTCCCTCGGCAAAGACGTACTTGCCCCGTCCGTCGCGCTTGTCCTCGCGCCAGTTGCCGGTGTAGGTGTCGCCGTTGAAGTAGTACATCACGCCCTGTCCCTGCTGGTAGTCCTTGAACCAGAGGCCCACGTACTTGTTGTTGTTCTGGAAGTAGTAGGTGCCCTGGCCGTGCTGATGGTCCTGCAGCCACTGGCCCTCGTAGCGCTCGCCGTCCACGAAGGTGTAGACGCCGTAGCCCTCGCGCTTGCCCTTGCTGTACTGGCCCTCATAGGTGTTGCCGTTAGTCCAGAGCGTCTTGCCCTTGCCGTGCGGCTTTCCTGCCGCCATCTCTCCGTTGTATTGTCCGCCGTCCCTGGTGGTGCACGAGCCCAGCGTGATCTTCTGGGCCGCTGCCGTGGGGGGTATCATCGTCAGGAGGGCGAACAGCAGTATTTCTCGTATTTTCATTATTATCGGATTTCTTTCAATGAGACAACAAAGGTAATGAAAAAAACGCAGACGCACAAGTATTTGGTGTTAAAATATAAGAATTATTTCATTATTTAATATTTCACTGACAGACAATGAGGCGCGTCGACGCGCCGACGCGCCGCTGCGCCTTGTTAACATTTGAAATAATATTCAGATAAAACGGGGAAAGATTGTTTTGCATCATTTTTTCTTCGTACCTTTGCCAATGCATCCGAGACGCAACGGTCAGCAACAGCCGAAGAGACGGTTCCTAATGGGGGTAAGGAAGCATCCGGACGGAGGCTGCGAAGCATCGGAACAAGGCGTGGGAAGCATTCGGAACGAGGCGCTGGAGGCGCCGGAAGCCCCCCTACTCTGCTGAGAAGCAGACCACAAGGGGCAGATGGTCGCTGAAGCCGGGAGGCTGATAGCGATAGCCCTGGAAGGTGCGACGGGGCTTGCGGCCGCCGTACCGGTCGTCATCCTCCAGCAGGAAAGGAGCGTCGTGGATGTAGACGCTGTCCACTCGCGCAGCCAAAGGCGGCGAGGCCAGCACATGGTCGATGGAGCGCCACTCGCCACGGAAGCGATAGGTGCCGCGGGCACCGCCGTGACTGCCACGCGCACGGGCCGTGACGTTGGTCAGCCCCTGACGATAGAGATACTGCAGCGAGGGGCTGTCGGCATAGTCGTTGAAGTCGCCTGCCACCACCACACGGGCCTGCGGGCCGAGCGTCTGAATATGTCGGCTCATGACTTCTGCCACCCGAAGGCGATTGGGCCTGGTGCGCCGTTCGCCGCCCCAGCGGCTGGGAGCATGAACCACGTAGACATGGAGAGTGTCCACGGAGCCGATGACACCTTTTATATATAATATGTCGCGCGTGGGTCGCTGGTCGGCGGAGAGGGGCACGCCTATGCTCTCATGGCCGAGCAGGGTGAAGCGACGGGGCAGATAGAGCAGCGCCACATCGATGCCGCGCACGTCGGGCGACGAGGTCATCAGATACTGATAGCCTGCATTGGCGAGCAGCGAGCGGCGCGTCAGGGCATGGAGTACGGAGTCGTTCTCCACCTCGACCAGAGCCACCAGGTCTGGCAGCGAGTCGCTTGCGGCGAGTATCTCCTGCCCGATGGCGTTCACCTTCTGCCAGTATCTGCCGTGAGTCCAGTGGCGCGTGCCGTCGGGCAGATATTCCTGGTCGTGCTTCAGCGAGTCGTGGCGTGCGTCGAAGAGGTTCTCACAATTCAGTTCAACAAGGGTGAACGTCTGCGCTTTTATGAGTGAAGAGTCAATAGTGAATAGTGAATAGTTTGCTGCCGCGCTCCATAGCAAGGCACTGGTCAGCACAAGTCGCCTCAACATCATAGCGGCAGCAAACTATTCACTATTAACTATTCACTATAAACTATTTCGTGACCCTCTCCAGCCACTTCACCATGCCGAGCATGACGCCCATGGAGATGAAGCACACGGCCAGGAAGACGGTCCAGCAGATCCAGATGGGCCACTTGTTGTACATCAGCGGGCCTATCCAGAGCAGCAGGTTGCCCACGGCCGTTGCGCCGAGCCACAGGCCCTGGCAGAGACCCTGCAGGTGCTTGGGGGCCACCTTCGACACAAACGAGAGGCCCAGGGGCGAGATAAACAGTTCGGCCACGGTCATGAAGAAATAGTAGACGATGAGCACCCAGGGGCCAGCCTTCACCGTGGCCTTGGCGGCATCGCTGAGCGACTTGAACTCCTCGGCCGAGGGATAGCCCTGCAGGTAGGAGTAGACGGTGATGAATAGATAGGCCACGCCCGCAATGCCCATGCCATAGGCAATCTTCATGGGCGTGGAAATCTCCTTGCCGCGACGGATGAGCATGCCGAACAGCCACATGACGATGGGCGTGAGCACGATGACGAAGAAGGGATTGACGGCCTGCCAGATCTCAGGAGCGATGGAGTCGGTCACCACGAAGTCGCGCGCAAAGAGCGACATCGACGTGCCGTTCTGATGGAACGAGAACCAGAAGAAGACGGCAATGCCCAGCACGGCGAAGAGGGCGTACATGCGCTGCTTGATCTCCTTGGCCATCGACTGGCGTTCCTCCTCGGTGTAGTTCTCCACGGCCTTGGCCTCTTTCTTGCCTGGCGTGGGGAATATCTTGCGCGAGTACATGAAGATGACCAGCGAGATGAGCATGGCCACCACCGATGCCACGAAGGAATAGTGGATGCCCGTGTTGAACACGTCGAGATACTGCGTGCAGAACTGGCTCAGGTCGGCCGTCGAACCGCCCACCTTGCCCACCAGTTCGGTCAGGTTGTTCATGGCGTCGCCAGCCATCTGAGCGCCGTCGTTCAGGTACTGATGGCACAGGGCAGGCAGACCTGCATCATAGCGCAGGCCGTTCTGCTTGAGCCACCACTCGCGCAGGAAGGGAGCCACGAAGGGGGCAATGAGTCCGCCCACGTTGATGAACACATAGAAGATCTGGAAGCCGGAGTCGCGCTGTCCGCGGGCAATGCGCAGGGCCTCCTCACCCTTCTTGGCGGCCTCGGCCTCGAAGTTGTCGTACATCTGGCCTACGATGGCCTGCAGGTTGCCCTTGAAGAGACCATTACCGAAGGCGATGAGGAACAGGGCCACGCACGTGAGCGGCAGCAACCACGAGATGTTGTCGGCCGTCGAGAGGATGGGCACGGAGAGGATGACGTAGCCCGTGGCCATGATGACCAGGCCCGACATGATGGTGCCCTTGTAGTTCTGCGTGCGGTCGGCAATGATGCCGCCCACCAGGCTCAGGATGTAGATGCCTGCGTAGAAGAAGGAGTAGATCAACGTGCCGTTCTCGTCGGAGAGGCCGAACTTGGAGCAGAGGAAGAGCACCAGCACGGCATTCATGATGTAGTAGCCGAAGCGCTCGCCCATGTTGCTGAGGGCTGCAAGGAGCAGGCCCTTGGGATGATTTTTAAACATAACTATTTGATTTTAGAGTTTTTGGTTCTGCTGATATCAAAGAGATAGGTCAACTTGACCGTGATGTTCATGAAGTTGGAGCGTGCAAAATAGTCGCGCTTCGAGTTGCCGTAGATGTCGCCCAGGCCGTAGTAGTAGCGGCCCTCCAGCATGAAGTGGCCAGCCTTGGGATGAGAGAACTCCAGGCCCAGCCCTGCTGTGATGCCGAAGTCGAAGCGGTTCTCTACGGCCATCGTGTCCTGGGCCGTCACGCCCAGCGTGCGCTCCGTGCGGTCGTAGTTCTTCTGCGTGCTCTCGTTGAGGAAGAGGCCCAACTGCGGGCCTGCCTGCACGAAGAACTGCACGCCACGGCGCTCGCGCCCCCACCCCAGACGGGCAAAGACGGGCATCTGCACGTAGGCCATGTCGCGCTGGTAGGCCTCGGCCAAGCCAGTGGCTGAGTTGACGATGGGCTGGTCGTCGGCATCCAGTATCTTCTCCTTCCAGCCTATCTGCGCGTAGTTCAGTTCGCCCACGATGGCGCAGATGCTGTTGAAGTATTTCTCCGACGTGTAGCGCACGGTGATGCCTCCCGTCAGCCCGCCGTGCTGCGACTGGTTGACCTCCGGCGTGAAGCCTATCTGGCTGAGCACATAGCCGCCGCTGAAGCCCACGGCCAGTTCGCTGCGATGCTCGCCCACCTGCGCCAAGGCGGCAAGAGGCATGACGGAGAGCAGGAGTATGAATGGCAAGATGCGTCGCATGGCCTTAGTAGTTGACGGTCTCAATGGTGTGATCGGGCTTGTAGTGTACGAACATGTAGGAGCGGTTCTGCAGGCCGCCGTTGCCTATACGCTCGAACTTCAGCGGATTCTGCACTGGCAGGTAGCCGAAGCGTCCGGCTGCGCCGTCGAAGGTCTTGCCATACTTGTGCAGGCCGCGTAGGAAGAACAGGGCATGGTCGAAGCCGGCCAGCGCAAAGCGGGGCAGCGAGGGCATCATGTCCTGATGGAAATGGGCCTGGTAGCGGCGCTGCAGGCTAAGCGACTGGGGTGTCTGCAGGTTGGTGTAGAAATAGGAGGGGATGTAGGTGTCATACTTGTGGAAGTTCTCCTGCTGGTGACCCACATACATGAGCCACTCGGTGTAGCCGAAGAGGGAGATCATCACGTCAGGATTGGCCTGACGGATGGCGTTCAGGCGGCTGAGCGTCTGCAGCAGTTCTGGCGAGCGGGCCGTGTTGAGCACCACCAGGTTGGGCGTGTTCTTCAAGAAGGCCCCAAAGAAGTTGGCATCGCTCGACTTTAGGCTGGTCAGGCTGTACTGGCGGTCCTTCACCTCCAGTTGGCGGCGAAGCATGGCCGTGAACGAGCCCTTCGTGCTGGTGGAGTCGGCACAGTCGACGATGACGAAATGGTAGTCGCCAAACCAGTCGGCACAGCGGCGAGCCGTGACCTCCGTCAGTTCGTCAGGCGTCTGATAGATCTGGAAGATGTGGCGGTTGACATACAGTTCTGGCGCGTGGATTGAGAAAGGCACGACCAGCAGGATGTCGTTGCTCTCGGCAAACGACGAGAGGGCCGACATATACTTCGAGTAGAGCGGCCCGATGATCAGGTCGCACTTCTTGGCGTTAGGGTCCTTCAGTATGGCCTGCACGTTGCCGTCCTCGGGCAGGTTCCAGGCATAGACGTCGACGGATACGCCCTCCTTCTTCAGCGTGTCGCAGGCCATCAGCACGCCGCGGTAGTACTCCACCATGCGCTTGCCGTCGTTGTTCACGCTATGCAGGGGCAGCATCACGCCCAGTCGGATGCGCGCACCCACGGGCTGCTTGGAGCCGGCATTCGTCGACGGGCCGTTCGTAATGACAGGAATGAGGATGACGTCGCCCTTCTTCAACTGATAGTCAGGACTCTCCATGCCAGGATTGGCCTGGCGGAGTTGCTCCTCGGTGATGCCGTAACTATGGGCAATGCCATAGACGGTCTCTTTCTTCTTGACTTTGTGCGGTACGGTGACCTGCTGGGCCATTACACTTGTCCCCAAGAAGAGGAACAATACCCAAAAATATCTTAATATTTTTCCCATAATCGCGATTTTTTCGGTTTTCGCCTACAAAAGTACAAAAAATGTTTGTATCTTTGCACTTTAAACCACAAGAAAATGAAAAAGAAAGTAATATTTCTGCTCTCCGTGGTCTGTTTCATGCCCTTAGCAGGCCTCGCACAGAAGGTAAATCCGCTGGCCTACTACTACGACAGCAAGGAGATGACAACCGTCGAGACTACCAGCATCGACGATGGCGAGGCACCGCTCGACGTCACCTTCAGGGCCAACCCTGAGGAGATGGGCGACTACACACCCTCCTACGAGTGGCACTTCCGCCGACAGAACCTGAACCAGGGCTACGTGGAACTCTTCGTGCGCTACGAGGAGGAGACGCAGTACACCTTTGCCGATTCGGGCACGTACAACATCGTGCTGAAGACGAAACTGGACAACAACGGGGCCGAACTGGACTCTGTGACGCTCACCGTCACCATTCCAGAGAGCAAACTGGAGTTTCCCAACGCCTTCTCGCCCAACGGCGACGGCATCAACGACATTTACCAGGCCAAGGAGGGCTATCGCAGCATCGTGAAGTTCCACGCCTACATCCTGAACCGCTGGGGACAGAAACTCTACGAATGGACTGACCCTGCAGGCGGATGGGACGGCACCTACAAGGGCAAGGACGTGAAGGACGGCACCTACTTTGTGCTGGTGAAGGCCACTGGGGCCGACGGCAGGGAATACAACATCCGCAAGGACGTGAACCTGCTGAGGAAATACATACAAGGAACAGGAACCAGTGGTGGCGGCAATGAGTAGAGAAGAAGAGAAGATATGCGTCTACGGCGCCCGCGTGCATAACCTGAAGAACATCGACGTGGTCATCCCCCGTCAGTCACTCACGGTCATCACGGGCCTGAGCGGCAGCGGCAAGTCGAGCCTGGCCTTCGACACCATCTTTGCCGAGGGGCAGCGTCGCTACATCGAGACGTTCTCGGCCTATGCGCGCAACTTCCTGGGCGGCATGGAGCGGCCTGACGTAGACAAGATAACAGGCCTGTCGCCCGTCATCAGCATCGAGCAGAAGACCACCAACAAGAACCCTCGCTCCACCGTGGGCACCACCACCGAGGTCTACGACTACCTGCGACTGCTCTTTGCACGGGCAGGCAAGGCCTACAGTTACGCCACGGACGAACCGATGGTGAAATACACAGAGGAGCGCGTGCTGGAGATGATAGAGCGCGACTATGCAGGGCAGCGCATCTACATCCTGGCGCCGCTGGTAAGAAGCCGCAAGGGCCACTACCGCGAACTCTTCGAGGCCATGCGCCGCAAGGGCTACCTGACGATGCGCATCGACGGCCAGTTGACGGAGATCACACGCGGCATGAAGGTGGACCGCTACAAGAACCACAACATCGAGGTGGTCATCGACAAGGTGGCCTTGCCCCCTAAGTTAGGGGGCGACAGGGGGCTTAACAAGGCTTCTTCAGACCCCCAACCCCCTAACTTAGGGGGCTTTGACCGTCTGAAGAAGTCGGTACAGATAGCCATGAAGGAGGGCGACGGCCTCATCATGATCCTCGACAAGGACAGCGGTGCCCTGAAGCACTTCTCCAAGCGACTGATGTGTCCCACAACTGGCATCTCCTATAGCGATCCTGCCCCCAACAACTTCTCGTTCAACTCGCCACAGGGTGCCTGTCCGCGATGCAAGGGTCTGGGCATCATCAACGAGATTGACCTACAGAAGGTGATGCCCCAGCGCGAACTGAGCATACACGACGGCGGCATTATTCCTTTAGGGAAATACAAGAACCAACTGATATTCTGGCAGATAGACGCCCTACTGAAGAAGTATGGCCTCGACATCAAGACCCCCATCGAGCAGATTCCTGAAGAGGCGATGACCGAACTGCTGTACGGTTCACTGGAGAACGTGCGCATCGACAAGGACATCGTCCACACCTCCAGCGACTACTTCGTGGCCTTCGACGGCATCATCAAGTATCTGCGCGATGCGGTGGACGGCGACGAGTCGTCGGCCGCCCAGAAGTGGAGCGACCAGTTCATGGCCGAATGCGAGTGTCCGGAGTGCCACGGCCAGCGACTGAACCGCGAGGCCCTGTCGTACAAGATTTGGGACAAGAACATTGCCCAGTTGGCCTCGATGGATCTGGTCACCCTGCGTGAATGGCTCAACGAGGTGGAACAGCATCTGGACAACCAGCAGAGTCAGATAGCGGCAGAGATACTGAAAGAGATACGCACCCGACTGGACTTCCTGCTGGAGGTGGGACTCGACTATCTGGCACTCAACCGCCCCTCGGCTTCGCTCTCTGGCGGCGAGAGCCAGCGCATCCGACTGGCCACACAGATCGGTTCGCAACTGGTCAACGTGCTCTACATCCTCGACGAGCCGAGCATCGGCCTGCACCAGCGCGACAACGAGCGACTCATCAAGTCGCTGAAGGAACTGCGCGACCTGGGCAACACGGTCATCGTCGTAGAGCACGACAAGGACATGATGCTGGCCGCCGACCACATTATCGACATCGGCCCACGCGCAGGACGGAAGGGCGGCGAGGTGGTCTTCATGGGCACACCGAAGGAAATGCTCGGCACCCACACCCTGACGGCTGACTATCTGAACGGAGCCCAGGCCATCGAGATTCCCAAGGAGCGGCGCGAGGGCAACGGCCACAGCATCGTCATTCGTGGGGCCAAGGGCAACAACCTGAAGGGCGTAGACGCCACGTTCCCGCTGGGCAAACTCATCGTGGTGACGGGCGTTAGCGGCAGCGGCAAGTCCACGCTGGTTAACGAGACGCTGCAGCCCATCCTCTCGCAGCACTTCTACCGCTCACTGAAGCGTCCCATGCCCTACGACTCGGTTGAAGGGCTCGAGTATATCGATAAGGTGGTCAACGTGGACCAGTCGCCCCTGGGCCGCACGCCACGTTCCAACCCTGCCACCTATACAGGCGTATTCTCCGACATCCGCTCGCTGTTCGTCAACCTGCCCGAAGCCAAAATCCGCGGCTATAAGCCTGGACGCTTCTCATTCAACGTGAAGGGCGGCCGTTGCGAGGCTTGCGGCGGCAATGGCTACAAGACCATCGAGATGAACTTCCTGCCGGACATTCAGGTGCCCTGCGAGGAGTGCCACGGGCGTCGCTACAACCGTGAGACGCTGGAGGTGCGCTACAAGGGCAAGTCGATCGCCGACGTGCTCGACATGACCATCAACCAGGCCGTCGAGTTCTTCGAGAACATACCTGACATCCTCCGCAAGATCAAGACCATTCAGGACGTGGGCCTGGGCTACATCAAACTAGGACAGCCCTCCACCACCCTATCCGGCGGCGAGAGCCAGCGCGTGAAACTGGCCGCCGAACTGTCGAAGCGCGACACGGGCAAGACGCTCTACATCCTGGACGAGCCGACCACAGGCCTGCACTTCGAGGACATCCGCATTCTGATGCAGGTGCTGCAGAAACTGGTGGACCGAGGCAACACGGTGGTGGTCATTGAGCACAACCTCGACGTCATCAAACTGGCCGACCACATCATCGACATGGGACCTGAGGGCGGTCAGCGTGGCGGCACCATCCTCAGCGAGGGCACGCCCGAAGTCGTTGCCAAGAGCAAGAAGGGCTATACGCCACGTTTCCTCAAGACGGAACTGAAACAATAACCACACACAAAGACTATGTTGCGAACACTCTACAACCAAATAGGCCAATACAAGGGAGCCGCCCTGGCCACGCCGCTGCTGACCGCCCTCGAAGTGGTGATGGACGTCATGATACCCTACGTGACGGCCTCGCTCATCGACCTGGGCATCAACGCCGGCGACATGCAGGCCATCTATAAATACGGCGCGCTGATGGTGCTCATGGCCTGTCTGTCGCTCCTCTTCGGCATCCTGGCCGGACGGGTGTCGGCCTATGCCTCCACGGGCTTCGCCGCCAACCTGCGACTGGCCATGTATCGCAATATTCAGACCTTCTCGTTCCAGGACATCGACAAATACAGCACCTCTGGACTGGTGACCCGCATGACCACCGACGTCAACAGCCTGCAGAATGCCTTCCAGCAGATTCTGCGCGTGACGGTACGCGCTCCCTTCCGCCTACTGCTCAGCATCGTGATGTGCCTGGTCATCGACCCGCGGCTGTCGCTCATTTTCATCGTGGCCATGCTGGTGCTCTCCGTCTCCCTATACCTTATTATATCGCGCGTATCGCGACTGTTCCAGCAGGTGTTCGAGCGCTACGACCAACTGAACCAGAGCGTGCAGGAAAACGTCAGTGCCATCCGCGTGGTGAAGGCCTTTGTGCGTGAGGACTATGAGAACCAGAAGTTTGCCCGCGCCGCCGAAGGGCTGTACAGGCTCTACTCGAAGGCTGAGAGCCTGATGGCACTGAACCATCCTGTGATGAACATGGTCATCTACGGCTGCATCATCGCCCTATCGTGGTGGGGTGCCCATTTCATCGTAGAGGGGTCGCTAACCACTGGCGAACTGACCTCGCTGTTCACCTACGTGATGTCTATCCTGCAGGCACTGATGATGCTCTCGATGATTTTCGTCATGCTCACCCAGAGCGCGGCAGCAGCCAAGCGCGTGAGTGCCGTCATCGAGCAGGAAGCCAGCATCACCAACCCCGACCATCCCCTCACCCAGGTTGAAGACGGCAGCATCGAGTTCCGTAAGGTGCGCTTCGACTATCACACGGAGGAGCAGCAAGGCCACAAGCGTTCGGCACTCTACAATGCCTCGTTCAGCATCCGCAGCGGAGAGACCATCGGCATCATCGGCGGTACGGGCTCTGGCAAGTCGACGCTGGTCAACCTCATCAGCCGTCTCTACGACTCCACCAAGGGCGAGGTGCTGGTGGGAGGCCACAACGTGAAGGACTACGACCTGACGACGCTGCGCAACGCTGTGTCGGTGGTACTCCAACAGAATATGCTCTTCAGCGGCAGCATTCTCGACAACCTGCGCTGGGGCAAGACTGACGCCACCCTCGACGAATGTCGCAGGGCCTGTCGACTGGCTCAGGCCGATGAGTTCATCAGCGAGATGCCCCAAGGCTACGACACCCGCATCGAACAGGGTGGCACCAACGTGTCGGGCGGACAGAAGCAGCGCCTCTGCATTGCGCGTGCCCTGCTAAAACAACCGCAGATACTGGTCCTTGACGATTCCACATCGGCCTGCGACACCCGCACAGATGCCCTCATACAGAAAGCCTTCCGCGAGGAACTGCCCCAGATGACGAAACTCATCATCGCACAGCGCATCTCCAGCGTGAGAGACTGTGACCGCATCCTCGTGATGGACAACGGCATGATAACCGGATTCGACACCCACGACCGTCTGCTGGAGAGCAATCCGCTTTACCGCGAGATCTACGACATCCAGATGCAGGACGCTGGCGACTTCGACAAGCCAGAGAAAGGAGGTGAGCAATGAGACAACCATCATTCAGCAGGGGGCCACAGGGCAATCCTGGACAGAACGCAGGTTTCCAGCGGGCATCGAAGCAACAGCGACAGGTGCTGTTGCGGCTCTTCGGCTTCGTGGTGCGACACTATAAGTTCAGCATCATCACCGTTCTGCTCTGCATCGTGGTCACCAGCATCACGTCGCTCTTCTCCACCCTCTTCACCCGCACCCTCATCGATGACTACATCGTGCCCCTGACGCAGACCGCCAACCCTGAGTACGCCTCGCTGTTGCAGACGCTCTTCAAGTTGGGTCTCATCCTGCTGCTGGGCGTCATCGCATCCTACACCTACAATCGACTGATGATACGCGTGTCGCAAGGCACCATGCTGCGTCTGCGCAAGCAGATCTTCGAGCGGATGGAGCAACTGCCCATCTCCTACTTCGACCAGCATTCCCACGGCGAACTGATGTCTGTCTATACCAATGATGTAGACTCACTGCGACAGATGATCTCCACGGCGATGGCGCAGGTCTTTTCGTCGGTCATCACCATCGTGGCCACCTTCACGTCGATGATTGTATTGAGCGTGCCACTCACTATCGTCAGCATCCTCATCGCCCTCACCATGATGGTTGTCACGACCAAGTTGGGCAAGTGGTCGCGCGGCTATTTCCGCACCCAACAGGAGTCGCTGGCCAGCGTCAACGGCTTCGTGGAGGAGATGATGACAGGCCAGAAGGTGGTCAAGGTGTTTAGCCACGAGCAGCAGGTCATCAGCCGTTTTGAGACCATCAACGAACAACTGCGCGCCTCGGCCTACAATGCCAACAAGATAGCCAACATCGTGATGCCCGTCAACGGCAACCTGGGCAATCTGGGCTACGTGCTCATCGCCGTCGTTGGCGCTGCCCTCGCCCTGGGTGAATTCTCTATTATCGATCACCCGCTATCCATTTCGTTAGGAACGATTGTTGCCTTCCTGCAACTGAACAAGAGTTTCACCCAGCCCATCAGCCACGTGTCCCAACAGATCAACTCCGTGCTGAACGCCTCGGTGGGTGCCGAGCGTGTCTTCGCCCTGGGCGATGCTGAGCCGGAAGTAGACGAAGGCCACGTGGAACTGAAGAATGGACGATGGGCTATGGCCGATGGCCAAACCAAAGACGTAATGGGCGATGTCGACTTCCGCGATGTAGACTTCGGCTATACGGCAGAGAAACAGGTGCTCTTCGACATCGACATCAACACCAACCCTGGCCAGAAGATAGCCTTCGTGGGGGGAACGGGTGCCGGCAAGACCACCATCATCAACCTGATCAACCGCTTCTACGACATCCAGCAGGGAGAGATTCTCTACGACGGCATCCCCATCACCGATATCCGCAAGCAGTCGCTCCGCCGCAGCATGACCATCGTGCTACAGGAAACTCACCTCTTTACGGGTACCGTACTCGACAATATCCGCTACGGACTACTCGATGCCTCTGACGAAGACTGCATACGTGCCGCCCAACTGGTTGGTGCCCATGACTTTATCCGTCGTCTGTCCAACGGCTATCAGACCATGCTCCAGGGCGACGGAGGCAACCTCTCCCAAGGTGAGCGTCAACTTCTGGCCATCGCCCGGGCTGCCGTGGCCAACCCGCCTGTGCTGATTCTCGACGAGGCTACGAGCAGTATCGACACACGCACAGAACAACTGGTGCAACGGGGCATGGACACACTGATGCAGGGACGCACCACCTTCGTCATCGCCCACCGCCTCTCCACCGTTCGCAATGCCGACCAGATCATCGTGCTCGATCATGGGCGCATAGCCGAACACGGCACTCACGAGGAACTGCTGGCCCTGCGCGGACAGTACTATCGACTCTATACAGGAAACGCTATTGACTAAATAACAAATCTAACACGATGCATACTATTGACCTCATTATCTTTCTGGCCTTCACGGGAGGTATCGTCCTGATGGGAGCCTCGTTCTTCCGCAAAAAGACATCGGCCGACGAGTTTACGGCGGCCAGTCGCAGCCTGCCGGCCTGGGTGGTGGGCATGTCCATTTTCTCCACCTATGTCAGTAGCATCAGTTATCTGGGCTATCCTGGCAGGGCCTATACCTCCGACTGGAATGCATTTGTCTTCAGCCTGTCCATACCCATCGCCTCCTACATTGCCGCCCGCTGGTTTGTGCCCTTCTATCGAAAGCAGAACAGCGTCTCGGCCTATGCCTTCCTGGAGGAGCGCTTCGGACGCTGGGCCCGCTGGTACGCCTCGGCCTGCTACCTGCTCACTCAGATAGCCCGCATCGGCAGCATCATGTTCCTACTGGCCCTGCCCATGAATGTGCTGCTGGGATGGGATATCCATTGGATTATTGTCCTGACGAGCATCGCCATCATCTTCTACTCGATGCTGGGCGGCGTGCGCGGCGTCATCTGGGCCGACGCCATCCAGGGCTTCATCATGATAGGCGGCGCACTGGCCTGTCTGGCCGTGCTGCTGTTCTCTATGCCTGAAGGGCCTTCGCAGGCCTTCACGATGGCCTGGGAAGACGGCAAGTTCTCGCTGGGCTCACTCGACATCACTTCGCTAGGCGAATCCACCTTCTGGGTGTGTCTCATCTATGGCATCTTCATCAATCTGCAGAACTACGGCATCGACCAGAACTACGTGCAGCGCTACCATGCGGCCAAGACCGACCGCGCCGCTCGCAACTCGGCCCTCTTTGGCGGCTGGCTCTCCATCCCCGTCTCTGCCGTTTTCTTCCTCATCGGAACAGCCCTTTATACCTATTACAAGGCCTATCCCGGTCTGCTGCCTGAAGACATGACCAAGGGCGACTACGTATTCCCCTACTTCATCGTCCACCAGTTGCCGGTCGGCATCACGGGCCTGCTCATTGCCAGCATCTTTGCCGCAGGCATGAGCACCGTGTCCACCAGCATCACCTCGGCGGCTACCGTCATCCTGACCGACTACTGGAAACCGCTTGCCAAGCACAGCAGCGAAGACGGCCATATCATCGTGCTGCGCCTGTCGAGCATCATCGTCGGCCTGCTGGGTATCGTCATCTCGCTGGCGTTGGTCAGCGTGGACGGCGTCCTCGACGCCTGGTGGAAACTCTCCTCCATCTTCAGCGGCGGTATGCTGGGTCTGTTCCTGCTGGGCTTCATCTCCCGCCGGGTGCAGAATGTGGATGCCGTCATCGGCGTCATCTGTGGCTTCATCGTGATCGCCTGGATCTCAGCAGCCGAGTTACTCGAACTGCCACCCTCCGGCATCCATGAGTATCTGGCCATCGTATTCGGCACAATGACCATCTTCCTGGTGGGCTTTCTGCTGGCTAAATTCATCCATCGGAAGAAATAATTGGCAAATCCTTTGCCCACATCCAAAGATTTGTGTATCTTTGCAGGCTAGAAGCAATAACAAACTTATATAATATTACAAATTCTAAATTTAACTATGTCAAACAACAAAGAGAAACTCTTCACCGAGTTTACCGCGCCTACCACTCAGGAGTGGCTGGACAAGATTGAGGTAGACTTGAAGGGCGCCGACTTCCAGAAGCGCCTTGTGTGGAGAACAAACGAAGGTTTTAACGTACAGCCTTTCTATCGCCGTGAAGACCTGGCCGAACTGAAGGCTGTCGATTCATTGCCTGGCGAGTTCCCGTTCGTTCGTGGCAACAAGAAGGACAACAACCTGTGGTTCGTGCGCCAGGAAATCGTGGCCGACGATGCCAAGGCAGCCAACGCCAAAGCCCTCGACATCCTGAACAAGGGTATCGACTCCATCGGTTTCCGCATTGCAGGCAGCAATGTCAATCCTGAGTTCGTCGCTACCCTGCTGGATGGCATCCTGCCCCAGTATGTGGAACTGAACTTCAAGACCTGCCAGCGCCATTGCGTAGAACTGGCAGAGATCCTGGTCGACTACTTCAAACAGAAGAACTACCCGCTGGCCGAACTGAAGGGTTCTATCAACTTCGACCCTATCAGCAAGGTGCTCGTTAAGGGTAAGGACGTCACGCCTGTGCTCCAGTTTGCCAAGCCCCTCATTGAAGCCCTCAAGGAACTGCCTGGCTATCGCTGCATCAACGTCAACACCTCTGAACTGAACAATGCTGGTGCCTACATCTATCAGGAACTGGGCTATGCCCTCGCCTGGGGTGCCGAGTATCTGAACCTGCTGACCGAGGCCGGCGTCGAGGCTACCGAGGCCGCCAAGCGCATCAAGTTCAACATGGGCGTCTCCGAGAACTACTTCATGGAGATTGCCAAGTTCCGCGCTGCCCGTATGCTCTGGGCCCAGATTGTGAAGCAGTACGAGCCCAAGTGCGACTGCGCCTGCCAGATGCACGTCTGCGCCATCACGTCAGAGTACAACCAGACGCTGTTTGACTCCTATGTCAACCTGCTACGCTCTCAGACCGAGACCATGTCGGCAGCCATTGCCAACGTAGACTCGATCATCGTCACCCCGTTCGACAAGCCCTACGAGCAGCCCACCGAGTTTGCTGAGCGTATTGCCCGCAACCAGCAGTTGCTGCTGAAGGAAGAGGCCCACTTCGACAAGTTGGTCGACGTGGCCGGTGGTTCCTACACCATCGAGCATCTGACCGATGCCATCGCCAAGGAAGGCTGGAAACTCTTCCTCGCCGTCGAGGAGGCTGGCGGTTTCTTGGCCGAGGCTCTGAAGGGCAACATCACCAATGCCGTCAACGAGTCGAACACCAAGCGTCATGCCGATGCAGCCAAGCGCAAGGAGTTCATCCTGGGCACCAACCAGTTCCCCAACTTCACCGAGACCAGCGACGGTAAGGAGCCCCACGGTCCAGTTTGTTGCTGTAGCACAGCAACAGACGAGCCAGCAGACCTGCCCCGCCTGAACAAGGAGCGTCTGGCCAGCGAGTTCGAGACGCTGCGCCTCTCTACGGAGAAGGCCCCAAAGCAGCCCATCGCCTTCATGCTGACCATCGGCAACCTGGCCATGCGTCAGGCTCGCGCCCAGTTCTCTTGCAACTTCCTGGCTGCTGCCGGCTATAAAGTGATGGACAACCTCGGCTTCAAGACCGTCGAGGAAGGTGTCGACGCCGCCCTGGAGGCCAAGGCCGACATCGTGGTCATCTGCTCCAGCGACGACGAGTATGCTGAGTATGCCATCCCTGCCTTCCAGTACCTCAACGGCCGCGCCATGTTCGTTGTGGCAGGTGCTCCCGCCTGCTCAGAAGACCTAAAGGCCGCCGGCATCGAGAACTTTATCCACGTCAAGTCTAACCAACTCTGTACGCTCAAGGAGTACAACGCTAAACTCGGAATCTAATTATGGCACGTAAGAATTTTAAAGATATAGATATCTACGCTGGCATTCAGCAGAAGAATGGCCAGCAATGGCAGCAGGAGAATGGCATTACTGCCAACTGGCGTACGCCCGAGCAGATTGACATTCAGCCTGTCTACACCAAGGAAGACCTCGAAGGCATGGAGCACCTCGACTTCACAGCCGGCATCCCGCCCTATCTGCGTGGTCCGTACTCGATGATGTATCCGTTCCGTCCGTGGACCATCCGCCAGTATGCCGGATTCTCTACCGCTGAGGAGTCAAACGCCTTCTATCGCCGTAACCTGGCCTCTGGTCAGAAGGGCCTCTCCGTAGCCTTCGACCTGCCCACCCATCGTGGCTACGACCCCGACAATGCCCGTGTGGTAGGCGACGTGGGTAAGGCTGGTGTGAGCATATGCAACGAGGAGAACATGAAGGTGCTCTTCTCAGGCATCCCCCTCAACAAGATGTCCGTCTCGATGACCATGAATGGTGCCGTGCTGCCCATCCTGGCCTTCTACATCGTGGCCGGTCTGGAGCAGGGCGCCCAACTCGAAGAGATGGCCGGAACCATCCAGAACGACATCCTGAAGGAGTTCATGGTGCGCAACACCTATATCTATCCCCCCGCATTCTCGATGAAGATCATCGCCGACATCTTCGAGTACACTTCGCAGAAGATGCCTAAGTTCAATAGCATCTCCATCTCCGGCTACCATATGCAGGAGGCTGGTGCTACGGCCGACATCGAGTTGGCCTACACCCTGGCCGACGGTATGGACTATCTGCGCACGGGTGTCAACGCCGGCATCGATGTCGACGCCTTCGCTCCGCGTCTGTCGTTCTTCTGGGCTATCGGCATGAATCACTTCATGGAGATTGCCAAGATGCGCGCTGGCCGTCTGCTGTGGGCCAAGATTGTGAAGTCGTTCGGTGCCAAGAACCCCAAGTCGCTGGCCCTGCGTACCCACTCGCAGACCTCTGGCTGGAGCCTCACCGAGCAGGATCCCTTCAACAACGTGGGCCGCACCTGTATCGAGGCTATGGCTGCCGTGCTGGGTCACACCCAGAGCCTCCACACCAACGCCCTCGACGAGGCCATCGCCCTGCCTACGGACTTCTCGGCTCGTATCGCACGTAACACCCAGATCTACATCCAGAACGAGACCAAGGTCTGCAAGCAGATTGACCCGTGGGCTGGCTCGTACTACGTGGAGACGCTGACCAACGAACTCGTGCACAAGGCCTGGGAGCACATCCAGGAGATTGAGAAACTGGGCGGTATGGCCAAGGCCATCGAGACAGGTCTGCCCAAGATGCGCATCGAGGAGGCCGCTGCTCGCACGCAGGCCCGCATCGACTCTGGCGTACAGACCATCGTCGGCACTAACAAGTATCGTCTGGAGCACGAGGATCCCATCGACATCCTCGAGGTGGACAATACCGCTGTGCGCAAGCAGCAGGAAGAGAACCTGAAGGAGGTGAAGGCTCACCGCGACGAGGCCGCCTGCCAGGCAGCCCTGAAGGCCATCACCGAGTGCGTGCGCGACTTCAACGAAGGCCGCAAGAGCGAGAACAACCTGCTGGATCTGGCCGTCAAGGCAGCCAGCCTCCGTTGTACGCTGGGCGAGATTAGTGATGCCTGCGAGGAAATCGTGGGCCGTTATAAAGCAGTTATCAGAACCATTTCAGGCGTGTATTCATCAGAAAGCAAGAACGACGCAGACTTTGAGAAAGCCTGCGAGTTGACCGAGAAGTTTGCCAAGCGTGAGGGCCGCCGGCCCCGTATCTTCGTGGCCAAGATGGGTCAGGACGGCCACGACCGTGGCGCTAAGGTTGTAGCCACCGGCTATGCCGACTGCGGTTTCGACGTCGACATGGGCCCGCTCTTCCAGACGCCCGCCGAAGCAGCCCGCGAGGCCGTGGAGAACGACGTTCACATCGTGGGAGCCTCCAGTCTGGCCGCCGGTCACAAGACGCTCATCCCGCAACTCATTGAGGAACTGAAGAAACTGGGCCGCGAGGACATCATGGTCATTGCCGGCGGTGTGATTCCCGCCCAGGACTACGACTTCCTCTACAAGGCCGGCGTTGCCGCCATCTTCGGTCCCGGCACGAGCGTGGCCAAGGCTGCCTGCGAGATGATGAACATCCTGCTGGACGAAGAGTAAGCAAACCATCTCTTCTACATAAACAAGCCCCGGAAGTCCGCCAAGAGACTTCCGGGGTTTTTAGTTCCTTTTGTTGCTGATTTCCTAATAGACGCGCGGCCCGAAGATCATCGTGCCCACGCGGACCATCGTCGAACGATGGCGGACGGCTATCGGGTAGTCGTCGCTCATGCCCCACGAACGCTCGCAGAACTGGGGGCTGTCGGCGAAATAAGTAGCCTTCACCTCGTCGAAGAAATCGGCCGCCTGCTGAAATTCGCGGGCTATCTGCGCCTCGTCGTCGGTATTGCTGGCCATCATCATCAGGCCGCAAATCTGCACGTGCTCCATCTGACGCCACTCGCCCTCGCTCAGCAGGGCGCGACAATCGTCGAGCGAGAGGCCGTACTTGGTGGCCTCCTCGGCTATGTGCAGTTCCAGCAGCACGCGCACCACTCGGTCGCACTTGGCCGCCTGCTTCTCTATCTCGCGCAGGAGCCGGAGCGAGTCCACGGCCTCTATCATCGAGATGTAGGGGGCGATATACTTCACCTTGTTCGTCTGCAGATGGCCTATGAAGTGCCACTCTATGTCCTTCGGCAGGGCCTCGACCTTGCGGGCCAGTTCCTGCTCGTGGCTCTCGCCGAAGACACGCTGGCCCTCCTCGTAGGCGGCCATGATGTAGTCCTCGGGGTGATACTTGCTGATGGCCACCAGCCGCACGCCCTCGGGCAGCGACTGCAGCACCTGGCGCAGTTTCTCTTTGACGGGATACATAGGGCTCTCTACTGCTGCTCAAACTCCGGTTTGTCGTCAGCCTTCTTGGCTGGGGCGGTATGCTCGAATACGTCCATCAGGGTGGTCTCGGCTACGCTGGCTATCACGTAGTCGATCATCGTGGAGCCCATCACCTCGTCGATGTTCTTCACAGCACCATTGAAAGAGCCGGCCTGTATGAGGTAGTTCACGGTAGACTTCTTCTCCTTCTCAGTCTTTTCGTCGATGGTGATAAACTGCAGTTTGGCCTTATACCAGCGGTCGGCCAACTCCAGGTCGCTGAAGAATATCTCGCCGTAGGGGGCCTTCTTGATGTCGGTCACGTTGAACTCGCCGCTGATGTAACTCGACATTTCCTCGATGATGCGCTCCTCGGCCTCGCTGAAACTGAGGGCGTCGACGACATAGGCCTCGGTGACCTTCTTCTGCATGCCGTCTTCCATTGTCTTCTCGTAGCGAATCTTGCATTCAAACCACGTTGCTGTTCTGCTTCTCATTATCTGTATCTTTTTGTTGATTTGTTCATTGTTCTTCTTCCTCTGTAGGCCGTATGTAGCCCTTGCGGCTCACCTGGGCCTGCTTGTCCTTGGTGATCTTCTCCCGGATCTCCTGACCTATGCGGCCAGCCTCTTCCTCCGTCAGGCCTGCCTCCTCGCCCATCTCGCTCTGCAGTTTGATGAGTTCCTGCGCCATCGAATGGCTGCCGGCGCGGTAGTTTTTCTCCGAACCGCTCAGGCGGTCGTTGTCGTAGATGTCGGAGAGTATGCGGTCGGCCTCCTGGGCATAGCGCTTGCGGAATATCTCCTCGGCCTTCTGCTGATACATACGGTCCAGATCAGAGGTGTCAGACGCGTCATCCTCCATCAGGAGCCCCGTCTCCGGGTCGAAGTAACTGCTGCCGAATGGATCGTCTTCGCTCTTCGGGGCAGGCTCGACGAACTCGACCACGTTTTGCTCAGGCATGAAGTCCACATAGATCCACACGCCCAGCAGGGCCAGCACGACGGCAGCAGCCAGAACGATGACCGAGCGACGCGTGTTGCGCTTGTTCTCCAGAGCACTCTTCATCGCGGCCAGCGACTGGTAGCGGTCGGCAGGGTTCTCGGCCGTGGCCTTCTTCACCATAGCCTTGTACTCGTAGGTGATCTCGCCCTGACTGAACAGATGCTCGATGAGGCGACCCAGGGCATAGACGTCGCTTCGCTCGTCCACCGACTCGCGGGCCAGCACCTCGGGGGCCACAAACTTCTGGTATTCAGCCGTATAGAGTTCGTCCAAGTCGACCATTCCCTGATAGAACGAGCCGTGGGTGAGCAGCATGGGCGTGTTGCTGGACTTACGCAGGAAGACGCTCTGAGGTGCCAGACACAACTGACAGATGCCCTCAGCATGCAGCACGTCGAGATACTCCACCAGCGAGGTGAACACCTCGTCGATGAAGCCCTTCTGGGCCACGATGGCGGGATTGCTGTTCAGCAGGCTTTCCAGAGTCAGGAAACTGCCGGTCTCCAGTTCTATCTCGTAGACGCTATTGCTGTCGCCGTGCAGCAGACCATGCAGTTGCTGTTTCTCCATGCGCTTGGCCGACCACTCCACATCGCTCTTCAGGGCCTCGCAGAACACGATGCTGTCGATGAGCGACGGATTGAGGTCTACCACGTGGTGGTACTTGCCGTCCACCTGTTTCCTGTACAACTCGCCTATGAGCGTTGTCTCACGATGCATCGCCCCCTCGCGAGCATTGATCATTTCTTCGAAATTCATTGCCTTCGTCTGATTTTGGTTGGGCAAAAGTACACAATAAATCCGACATGGGCAAGTATTTTGGCATAAAAAAGCAGAAAAAGCACTTCGAGCCGCAGGACTTAGGACCGTCCAAACCTGAGGTTTGCTTCGTCCAAAGTCCCAGTTTGCTTCGTCCAAAGTCCCAGTTTGCTTCGTCCAAAAAGCAAAAAAATGACTTTTTGTTTTGTATTGTTCTCACTTATTCGTACCTTTGCACCCAAATTGACAAATCGTAAACAAACAAGATGCCAGAAATATCAGTACGTGGTCTGGAGATGCCCGAGAGCCCTATCAGGAAGTTGGCTCCGCTGGCTGCTGCCGCCAAGAAGCGCGGAACCCACGTTTACCACCTGAACATCGGTCAGCCCGACCTGCCCACGCCGCAGGTGGGACTGGACGCGCTGAAACAGATCGACCGCCAGATCCTGGAGTACTCACCATCGCAGGGCTACCTGAGTTACCGCGAGAAACTGGTGGGCTACTACGCGAAATACAACATCCGGGTGACGGCCGACGACATCATCATCACCAGCGGCGGCTCTGAGGCGGTGCTCTTTGCCTTCCTCTCGTGCCTGAACCCCGGCGACGAGATCATCGTGCCCGAACCGGCCTATGCCAACTATATGGCCTTTGCCATCTCGGCCGGAGCCAAGATACGCACCATTGCCACCACGATAGAAGAAGGCTTCTCGCTGCCCAAGGTGGAGAAGTTTGAGGAACTGATCAACGAGCGCACGCGCGCCATCATGATCTGCAACCCCAACAACCCCACGGGCTATCTCTACACGCGCCGCGAGATGAACCAGATTCGCGACCTGGTGAAGAAGTACGACCTCTATCTCTTCTCTGACGAGGTCTACCGCGAATACATCTACACGGGCTCGCCCTACATTTCGGCCTGCCACCTGGAAGGCATCGAGCAGAACGTGATACTGATCGACTCCGTCTCGAAGCGCTACTCCGAGTGCGGCATCCGCGTGGGTGCGCTCATCACTAAGAATAAAGAGGTACGCGCGGCCGTGATGAAGTTCTGTCAGGCCCGTCTCTCCCCTCCCCTGATCGGTCAGATAGTGGCCGAGGCTTCGCTCGACGCACCCGAGGAATACTATCGCGACGTCTACGACGAGTACGTGGAGCGGCGCAAGTGCCTCATCGACGGGCTGAACCGCATTCCCGGCGTCTACTCGCCCATCCCCATGGGAGCCTTCTATACTGTGGCCAAGTTGCCCGTTGACGATAGCGAGAAGTTCTGCCGCTGGTGCCTGTCGGAATTCGAGTACGAGGGCCAGACGGTCATGATGGCGCCCGCCGCAGGTTTCTACACCACCCCGGGTGCCGGCATCAACCAGGTGCGCATAGCCTACGTGCTGAAGAAGGAAGACCTGGTGAAGGCCCTCGTGGTGCTGCAGAAGGCGCTGGAGGCCTATCCGGGCAGAACCGAGGAGTGATGAGTGAGAAGTGATTGAGTGAGAAGTGATGTTTCTCCCCCTATTCATAGCACGCAGAATCTTTAGCGACAAGGGCGACCGCCGCAAGGTGAGCCGCCCTGCCATTCGGATAGCCACCATCGGCGTGGCCATCGGGCTGGCCGTGATGATCGTGACCGTCAGCGTCGTGCTGGGATTCAAGCACACCATACGCGACAAGGTGGTGGGATTCGGCAGTCACATTCAGGTGCAGAACGTGCAGGCTGCCTACAATCCCGTGGCCTCCATCAGCATCGACTCGACGGCCCTGCCCACGATGGAGGGCATCACTGGGGTGAACCACGCCCAGCGATTCTGCTGGGCCCAGGGCATACTGAAGACCGACGACGACTTCCTGGGGGTGATGCTCAAGGGCGTGGGGCCGGAGTATGACACCCGCTTCCTCGAATCCTGCCTGCAGGAGGGCGAGTTGCCCCAGTTCTCCGACTCCGCCACTCAGTATCCGCTCGTGGTGTCGAAGTCGATGGCCGACAAGTTGAGGATTCACGCCGGCGACCGTATCTTTGCCTACTTCATCGACGACGACGTGCGCGTGCGTAAGTTCAACGTCTGCGCCGTCTACCAGACCAACATGAAGCGCTTCGACGACCTGATCTGCCTGACCGACCTCTACGTCACCCGCAAACTGAACGGCTACTCCAGCGACGAATGCTCGGGACTGGAACTGCTGGTGAGCGACTTCGACCGCCTGGACGAGACCAAGCGCAACGTGTCAGCCGAACTGCGCAAGCGGCCCGACATGGCGGGCAACTTCATGGCCCCGCAGACCATCATGGAGTCCTATCCGCAGGTGTTCTCGTGGCTGGAACTGCTCGACATCAACGTGTGGATCATCCTGGCCCTGATGATAGCCGTAGCAGGCTTCACCATGATTAGCGGACTCCTTATTATTATATTGGAACGCACGCAGATGATCGGCATACTGAAGGCCCTGGGTGCCCGCAACTCCATGATCGGCAAGACCTTCCTGTGGTTCGGAGCCTTCATCATCAGCCGCGGCCTGCTGCTGGGCAACGTGCTCGGCCTGGGCATCGTCATACTGCAGCAGCAGACGGGACTGGTGACGCTCGACCCGCAGACCTACTATGTGAGCGAGGCACCGATGGAACTGAGCCTGCCACTTATCCTGCTGCTCAACGTGAGCACCCTGCTCATTTCCGTGCTCGTACTGGTGCTGCCGAGCCTGCTGGTCATGTTCATCCGACCCGCTCAGTCTATGCGATATGACTGATAAAATGTCCTATTAGTACTTATTAACTAAGGAAAAGATAAAAAACTGCACAAAAAATTTGGGAATGTGCAGGAAACAATGTACCTTTGCACAAAATTTCGACAATTGTGCAATGGACTTAGGCTCAAGTTTTAATAAATACATTGAGGATGCCATCATAAAGAACTGGGACGCAGACGCCCTGACCGACTTCCAAGGCCAGACGCTGCAATTTCACGATGTGGCTCGCAAGATAGAGAAACTCCACATCGCCTACCTGAACTGCGGCATCCAGAAGGGCGACAAGATAGCCATCTGCGGGCGCAACTCCGCCCATTGGGCTGTGGCATTCCTGGCCACGCTCACCTATGGGGCCGTCGCCGTACCTATCCTGCATGAGTTCAACGCCGAGCAAATACACAACATCGTCAACCACTCCGAAGCCCGGCTTCTCTTCGTGGGCGACTATATTGCCAAGGAGATAGACCCAGAGGCGATGCCCCGACTGGAGGGCATACTCAACCTGCCCGACTTCTCGCTGATGATTTCCCGCTCGGAACAACTCACCTACGCCCGCGAACACCTGAACATGATGTTCGGCAGCAAGTATCCGATGGCTTTCCGCAAGGAGCACGTGCACTACCACCAGGACTCGCCCGAGGAAATGGCCCTGATCAACTACACCAGCGGCACTACGGGCTTCTCAAAGGGCGTCATGCTGCCCTATCGTGCACTTTGGGGCAACCTCGATTTCTGCCTGCGCCGGCTGGGCGACCACGTCAAGTCGGGCACGCCGATGCTCGAGATACTGCCAATGGCCCACATGTACGGCCTGGCCATCGAGTTCATCTTCGGCTTCTGCAACGGTTGCCACCTATTCTTCCTCAACCGTCTGCCCTCGCCCTCGCTCATCGCCCAAGCCTTCACCGAAGTCAAGCCCTCGCTGGTGGTGGCCGTGCCGCTCATCATCGAGAAGATCATCCGCAAGAAAGTATTCCCCATCATACAGAGCAACCGCATGAAACTGCTGCTCGCTATGCCCGTGGTGTCGAAGAAGGTGAAGGAGCGCGTCTGCCAGCAGGTCTACGAAGCCTTCGGCGGACAGGCCTACGAGGTCATCGTGGGCGGGGCTCCACTTTCTAAGGAGATCGAGCAGTTCCTGGTCAGCATAGGCTTCCCCGTAACCGTAGGCTACGGCACCACCGAGTGCGCGCCGCTCATCAGTTACCGCGACTGGCACGAGTTTGCGCCGGGCTCCTGCGGCTGCACGCTGGACAACATGGAGGTGCGCATCCTGAGTCGCGACCCGCAGAACGTGGCCGGCGAGATCGTCACCCGCGGCACCAACCTGATGCTGGGCTACTACAAGAACGAGGAGGCCACACGACTGGCCATCGACGAAGACGGCTGGTATCACACGGGCGACCTGGCCACGATGGATGCCGACGGCAACATCTACATCCGCGGACGCATCAAGAATATGCTGCTCGGCGCCAACGGGCAGAACGTCTATCCGGAGGAAATAGAGGACAAACTGAACTCCATGCCTATGGTCAGCGAGAGCCTGGTCATACAGGACGGCGACAAACTGGTGGCACTCGTCTATCCCGACAAGGACGAACAGAACGGCTTCGGCCCAGAGGAACTGGCAGCCGTCATGGAGCAGAACCGCCAGAACCTGAACGCCGCGCTGCCCCACTTCAGCAACATCAGCCGCATCGAACTGCGCGACGAGGAATTCAAGAAGACACCCAAGAAAAGCATCAAGAGATATTTATACCAAGCAAAAATCTAAGAAATGGAAAAAATACCTAGTTTCAACGAACTCATCCAGAAAAGCATCATAGAGCACTGGGACAAAGACGCGCTGACCGACTACAAGGGACAGACGCTGCAATATCACGACGTGGCCAGAAAGATTGAGAAGGTGCACATCCTCTTCGAGAACTCCGGCATACAGAAAGGCGACAAGATTGCCCTCTGCGGACGCAACTCCAGCCAATGGGCCGTGGCCTTCATCGCCACGCTGACCTATGGCGCCATTGCCGTGCCCATCCTGCACGAGTTCATGCCGGAGCAGATCCACAACATCGTGAACCACTCTGACGCAAAACTCCTCTTTGCCGGCGACCACGTGGTAGGCACCATCAATCCAGACGAGATGCCCCACCTGGAGGGCATCATCCGCAGTACCGACTACTCGCTGACCCTCTCTCGCTCGGAGAAGTTGACCTATGCCCGCGAGAACCTGAACGCCCTCTACGGCCAGAAATTCCCGAAGTATTTCCGTCAGGAGCACATCAACTACTACATCGAGCAGAGCCCCGACGAACTGGCCCTGATCAACTACACCAGCGGCACCACGGGCTTCTCGAAGGGCGTGATGATTCCCTACCGCGCCCTCTGGTCGAACTACGACTTCGCCTGCAACGTACTGGGCACCACCATCAAGCCCGGCGACAACATCATCTCCATCCTGCCCATGGCCCACATGTACGGTATGGCCTTCGAGTTCATCTTCGAGTTCATACACGGCTGTCATGTCTACTACCTCAACCGCACGCCGTCGCCGGCCATCATCGCCCAGGCCTTTGCCGAAGTGAAGCCGCGCATCATCATCGCCGTGCCCCTGGTCATCGAGAAGATCATCCGCAAGAAGGTGTTCCCGAAGATTCAGAACAACCGCATGCGCCTGCTGCTGCAGATGCCCATCATATCGGCCAAGGTGCGCGAGATGATCTGCCAGGAGGTGGTGAAGGCCTTCGGCGGCCAGATCTACGAGGTCATCATCGGCGGCGCAGCCTTCAACCAGGAGGTGGAGCAGTTCCTGCATCGCATCTCGTTCCCCTATACCGTAGGCTATGGCGCCACCGAGTGCGCCCCCATCATCTGCTATTCTGACTGGCGCAGTTTCGTGCCGGGCTCGTGCGGACGTGCTGTCATCCACATGCAGGTGAAGATCGACTCGCCCGATCCTGAGAACATACCGGGAGAGATCCTGACCCGCGGACTCAACGTCATGCTGGGCTACTACAAGAACGAGGAGGCCACCCGCGAGACCATCGACAAGGACGGCTGGTACCACACGGGCGACCTGGGCACTATGGACGGCGACGGCAACGTCTTCATCAACGGCCGCTCGAAGAATATGCTCCTGGGCCCCAACGGACAGAACATCTACCCGGAGGAGATTGAGGACAAACTCAACTCGATGACGATGGTCAGCGAGAGCATCGTCGTGCAGCGCGACACCAAACTGGTGGCCCTCGTCCATCCCGACGTAGACGAGGCCAAGGCCCTCAACTTCACCGACGAGGATATGGCCGGCATCATGGAGCAGAACCGCAACACGCTGAACCAGATGCTGCCCGCCTACGAGAAGATCAGCGAGATAGAGATACACAACGAGGAGTTCCAGAAAACGCCCAAGAAGAGCATCAAGCGCTACCTCTACACCTGATCAGGGGGCAATTTTTACTGAAAAAACAAGGCTGTTTGCTGAAAAGTTTTGCCAGATTCCCAGAAAATGGCTACCTTTGCAGCAAACAGTTTTATTTATATCTGCATCAAATGAAGAGGATATACAGCATCATTGCAGCCCTCGTGCTGACGACAGCAGCCTGGGCTCAGACCATGAACGTGGTAGTGGGCAGCGTGACCTATCAGTTTCCTGCCGCCCAGACCGGCGAGATGACCTATGCCGACGGCACCTCGCTGACCGTGATGGGCAAGACCTTTGCCACCAGCGACATCAGCCGGATCTACATAGACGAGACGGCCGTGAGCGACAATAGCGTCCTGGTGACCTACGACGGCGCGTCGGCAGCCGTAACCGTCAGCGGCAACGTGGCGCGCTTCGTGGAGCCTACGGTCAGCGGGGCCCACGTGACAATCGTGCAGAGCACCACTCTGGACGACACGACGGGCGAGATAGACTACACGCTCTCCGGCACGTCGACCGACGGCGAGTTTGCTATGTCGGGCAGTTACAAGGCCACCATCAACCTGAACGGCCTCACGCTGACCAACCCGAGCGGAGCCGCCCTGAACATCGTCAACGGCAAGCGCATCAACATCAGCGTGAAGAGCGGCACCACCAACACGCTGACCGACGGCACCAGCGGCTCGCAGAAGGGCTGCATCTACGTGAAGGGCCACGCCGAGTTCAAGGGCAAGGGCACGCTGAACGTCTACGGCAACTACGCCCACGGCATCAAGGCCGGCGAGTACATCTCCGTGAAGAACTGCACCATCAACGTGCTCAAGGCCGCTAAAGACGGCATCAACTGCAACGAGTATTTCCTCATGGAGAGCGGCACGCTCAACATCAGCGGCACGGGCGATGACGGCATTCAGGCCGACCTGGACGGCACCACGTCGACCGGCGAACTGACCGACCACGAGGGCGAGGACTCGGGCAACGTCTACATCGAGGACGGCACGATCAGCGTGAGCGTGACGGCTGCCGCCACCAAGGGCATCAAGGCTACGGGCGACCTGAAGATAAAGGGCGGCACCATCAGCGTGACCACCAGCGGCAGCGGCACCTACGACAGCACGGAGGCCGACGCCAAGGGCAGCGCGGGACTGAAGAGCGACGGCAACATGAGCATCAGCGGCGGCACCATCACGCTGAAGAGCACAGGCACGGGCGGCAAGTGCATCAAGGCCGACGGCACGCTGACCATCAGCGACGGCACCATACAGGCTACGGCCTCGGGCAGCAACTATACCTACAGCAGCCGCTATACGGCTTCGGCTAAGGCCATCAAGTGCGACGGCGCGCTGACGATCTCGGGCGGCAACACTACGGCCAAGGCTTCGGCCCACGAGGCCATCGAGAGCAAGAGCACCATCCTGATCACGGGCGGCGTGGTCTATGCCACCAGCAAGGACGACGCCATCAACTCGGCCAGCACGTTCACCATCGAGGGCGGCCACGTGATGGGCTACTCCACGGGCAACGACGGACTGGATGCCAACGGCAACTTCTACATCAAGGGCGGCGTGGTCTACGCCATAGGCACCTCGCAGCCGGAACTGGGCATCGACGCCAACACGGAGGGCGGCTACAAACTCTACGTGTCGGGCGGCACGATCATCGCCATCGGCGGCCTGGAGTCGGGAGCCAGCCTGACGCAGTCGTGCTACTCCACCTCGTCGTGGAGCAAGAACGCCAACTACGCGATGACCATCGGCAGCGAGACGGTCTGCTTCAAGACGCCCTCCAGCGGCGGCACCACGCTCGTGGTATCGGGCTCTCAGCAGCCCACGCTCAAGTCGGGCGTGACGGTCTCGGGCGGCACTCAGTACTTCGACGGTATGCTGACCCTCGGGGCATCGGCCAGCGGAGGGTCTTCGGTCTCGCTCTCTTCCTACACCGGAGGAAACGGCGGCGGAGGCGGCCCCGGCGGCGGCGGTGGCGGCCACAGATGGTAAAAATACAAGAATCGCATAGGGGAACAACATCAATCCCTTATGCGATTCTTTTCTGTGGATATACTAAACCTACGAGTTCATCAGCACGGCGGTGCGGACGCGGCTGAGCGTCTCGGGCGTCATCTGCAGGTAACTGGCTATATAGACCAGGGGCGCGCGGAGCACCAGTTGGGGCGAACTCTTCACCAACTTCTGATAGCGGTCGAGGGCGCTCTCGAAGCGCAGCATGTCGGCCCGCTGCTGGCTGATGATGAGCGACTCCTCGAGTATCTTGCGGTAGAGCATCTGTATGTTGACGCTCTTCATCGACACGGCCTCCAGGTCGTGCATGGGTATGGCGTAGAGCACGGTGGGCTCGAGGGCCTGGATCATCTGGGTGGACGGCTGTTCGCGGAAGAGGCTCTCGATGCTCATGCAGATCATGTTTTCGGTAGCCATATATTCGGTCAGTTCCTTCTTGTTCTTGAAGTAGTACTGGCGCACCAAACCCTTCACGATCCAGAAGATGTGCTTGCACACTTCGCCCTCGTTGAGAATCTTCTCACCTTTGGCAAACTTCATGGGCACCAGAATGCTCTCCAGCATGTCCAGTTCATCGTGGGTCATCGTACTGTACCGACGGGCCAGTTCACGGGCCACATCACGTGGGGTCAAACTCAGGTTGGTCGTTGTCATTGTTCGTTTGTTTTGATTTTCGTTTGTTAGGCTTAGAGGTTTTTTGTTCAGAGAGGGAGAGGGGATCAGTCGAGTTTCAAGACGGCCAGGAATGCCTTCTGCGGCACCTCCACGTTGCCTATCTGCTTCATGCGCTTCTTGCCGCGCTTCTGCTTCTCCAGCAGTTTGCGCTTACGGCTGACGTCGCCGCCGTAGCACTTGGCCAGCACGTCCTTTCTGACCTGCTTGACGGTCTCGCGGGCTATGATCTTGGCGCCGATGGCTGCCTGGATGGCGATGTCGAACTGCTGGCGCGGGATGAGTTCCTTCAGTTTCTCGCACATACGGCGGCCGAAGGTGACGGCGTTGTCCTGATGGGTCAGGGTGGACAGGGCGTCGACGGGTTCGCCGTTCAGCAGTATGTCCAGTTTGACCAGTTTCGAGGGTCGGAACGAGTCGATGTGGTAGTCGAACGAGGCGTAGCCCTTGGAGATGCTCTTCAGTTTGTCGTAGAAGTCGATGACGATCTCGCCCAGGGGGAGCATGAAGCGCAGTTCGACGCGATTGCCGCTGACGTACTGCTGGTCGATCAGTTCGCCGCGCTTGTCGAGGCAGAGGGTCATGATGGGCCCGATGAAGTCGGCTGCCGTGATGATGCTGGCGCGGATGTAGGGCTCCTCGATGTGGTCGATCAGGGTTTGGTCGGGCAGCCCCGAGGGGTTGTGCACCTCCTTCACCTCGCCCTGCTTGGTGTAGCACATATACGACACGTTGGGCACGGTGGTGATGACGTCCATGTCGAACTCGCGGTCGAGTCGCTCCTGCACGATCTCCATGTGGAGCAGTCCGAGGAAGCCGCAGCGGAAGCCGAAGCCGAGGGCGACGGACGACTCGGGCTGGAAGGTCAGCGAGGCATCGTTGAGTTGGAGTTTCTCCAGCGAGGCGCGCAGGTTCTCGTAGTCGGTGGGGTCGATGGGATAGACGCCGGCGAAGACCATAGGCTTCACCTCCTGGAATCCCTCGATGGCCGCGCTGCAGGGCTGTGCCACGTGGGTGATGGTGTCGCCCACCTTGACCTCACGGGAGTTCTTGATGCCGCTGATGATGTAGCCCACGTCGCCCGTGCGCAGTTCCTGTCGGGGTATCATGTCCATCTTGAGCACGCCCACCTCGTCGGCGTCGTACTCCATGCCGGTGTTGAAGAACTTCACCTTGTCGCCCTTGCGGATGACACCGTTCACGATCTTGAAGTAGGCGATGATGCCGCGGAACGAGTTGAACACGGAGTCGAAGATGAGGGCCTGCAGTGGTGCCTGCTCGTCGCCCACGGGATGGGGAATGCGGTCTACGACGGCATTCAGAATCTCCTCCACGCCCTCGCCGGTCTTGCCGCTGGCGCGGATGATGTCCTGCGGGTCGCAGCCGATGAGGTCAACGATTTCGTCCTCCACCTCGTCGGGCATAGCGCTGGGCATGTCTATCTTGTTGATCACGGGTATGATCTCCAGATTGTTGTCGATGGCCATGTAGAGGTTGGATATGGTCTGCGCCTGCACGCCTTGCGTGGCGTCGACCACGAGCAGGGCGCCCTCGCAGGCGGCAATGGAGCGGCTGACCTCGTAGGAGAAGTCGACGTGTCCCGGGGTGTCGATGAGGTTCAGGATATACTTCTGTCCGTCGCGCTCATACTCCATCTGTATGGCGTGGCTCTTGATGGTGATGCCGCGCTCGCGCTCCAGATCCATATCGTCAAGCATCTGTCCCTCAGTCACTTGTATGGTTTTGGTGTATTCCAGCAGTCGGTCGGCAAGTGTCGACTTGCCGTGATCAATATGTGCGATGATGCAGAAATTCCTGATATTCTTCATTGACGTGTTTTGCCTTTGAGGTGCAAAGTTACAAAAAATACGGGAAAAATCTCGCTATTTTTATGTTTTTTTTGTAACTTTGCACACATAATTATATAAATAACACCCTTTATGAAGAAGAGATTTTACATTTTGGCCGCTGCCGCCGCCGTGTTGGTGCTGGCGTCGTGCCAGGAGTCGCTCGAGGAGCGTGCCGCCCGCGAGGCCCGCGAGGTGACGGAGACGAAGTGCCCGATGCCCATTGGCGACAACATGATGCTGGACAGCATCGTGTTCGACATCCCTACCCTCACCCAGTCGCAGTATTTCCGCTTTACGGGCCTGAACGACAACGACAGCGTGGTCTACGCCCTGCGCGATGCCAAGGCCGTGCTGGTGACGGAACTGAAGAGCACGACGGCCTATCGCGCGCTGATGGATCGCGGCGTGAGTTTCCGCTACGTCTACCGCTCGGACAGGAATCCTGAGAAGGTCTATCTGGAAACGACGCTCACGCCCGAGGATTACCGCTAACTACTGCACGATCTTGAAGCGGACGCGGAAGGAGCGCTCGTGCTCGTCCCAGTTGGTGCCCAGCATCTCGAAGCGGCCTATCTGCGAGGTGGAGCGCACGTGGCGGCCGATGCAGGGACAGACGTCGTAGTCGCCGATGCGCACCAGTCGGATGGTCTCGCTGGCATCCTGGGGCAGACGGTCGAGGGTGACGCCCTCGGGCAGGCGGTCGCGCGTGACGAACTCGAACGTGACGGGCAGATCCTCGTCGATCAGCAGGTTCATCCTGCGCTCAATCTCCTTCTCCTCCTGACGGCTGGGCTTATGGTCGAGGTGGAAACTCATCTTGCTCTTCTTGCGCTCCACGTGGGCGTTGTAACTGCGCTCGCAGCCGAAGAGCCGCTGCATGGTCTGGTTGAGCAGATGCTCGGCCGTGTGGGCGGGCGGAAACTCGTCCTTGTTGTGGTCGTTCAGCAGTATCTCGTCGTCCATCGCTTTCCGTTTCATTTATTCCACATAGTCCATCTTCACCACGATGACGCGCAGGTGCTGGTCCTTCTTGCGGGTCTGCACCTTGGCGATGTGCCAGTCGGTGGGGAAGAAGATGACGAAGCGGCCGGCCTTCACGTCGAAGAAGTGGGTCTTCTCGCGCACGTAGTCGTAGCGCACCACGTCCTTCTTCTCGTCGTAGGGCTTGCTGATGGTGCTCGATTCGTGGTCGAGCAGGGCGAAGCCCTCGGTGCCGCGCACCACCAGTTGGAAGTCGATCTTCCGCCGGTGGCTCTCGGTGTTGCGCTTCTCCAGCGGGCCGTTCTCCGAGTCCTCCACGCTGGCCACGAGGGTCGAGCCGGGGATGGGGTGCCGGCCGGCGGGAATGGCCTGCAGGTCGGTGGTACTGAGCCAGCGGAAGAGCGTCTGCCACTGGGCGGTGTTCTTCTGATACTGCTCCATGAAGGTCTGGGCGTCCAGCGTCTTGTGGGGCTTGGCGGCGGTGAAGTCGCCGCGCCACTCGCCCCGCTTCAGCCATTGGCGGGCCTCACGCGAGGTGGTCTGCGCGCTCATGCCGGTCACGAGGGCCAGCATGAGCAGCACGGAAAATAGTCTCTTGGTCATAGGCGTTTTGTTAAGTATCTGATAGTAGTTTGTAGTTCGTCGGCAGGCGGGGCTCAGCGCAGTTTGTAGACCGCGGCTCCGCGGGGCTCGAGCGTCACCTCTACGGGCGTGCCCTTGATGAGCACCAGGCTGCGCTCCTCTCCGTTGAGCAGGTCTTCGGCGCGGTAGGCGCGCTCCTGCATCTCCAGGTAGTCGAAGGCGTGGTCGGGTATGTTGAGTTGGAGCGAGGCGGGCTGGTCGTCGAAGTTGGCCACCACGAGCATCACGTCCTTGCCGGCCTTGCGCAGGAAGGCGTACTGGCGGGCATACTGGCGGTTGGCATACATCACGTCGAACATCTGGCCCTCCCTGACGCATCGCTCCGTGCGGGCTATGTTGAGCACCTTCCGATAGACTTCGGTCAGGGGCGTGTCGGCGGGCTGGAGCGACCAGTAGTCGAAGATGGTGGTGCGGCCGTCGCATCCGCTGAAGCCCTCGGCATCCATGCCGCGCTCGCCCCACTCCTGTCCGAAGTAGAGCATGAAGGGGCCCTTCTGCATGAGCGCGCTGACCACGAGTCCGGGCACGCCCTTCTCGCCCGATCCGGCAAAGAAGTCGCTGGCCAGGCGCTGCTCGTCGTGGTTCTCCAGGAAGTAGAGCATATGGTCGCGTATGTCGTCGGTCTGCTGCCAGGCCTGGGTGATGGCCTCCGAGGTGCGGCGGTGGCAGATGACGTCGCGCATGGCGTCGTACATGCCCACCTTGTCGTAGAGGTAGTCGAAGCCCGAGGCTATGTAGCGGCGATACTCGGCGGGATTGTACACCTCGCCGATGAAGCGCACCTCGGGATAGGCCTCGCGCACGCGCGCCGTGGCCCATGCCCAGAACTCGGCGGGCACCATCTCGGCCATGTCGCAGCGGAAGGCGTCGACGCCCTTCTGGGCCCAGAAGAGCAGTATGTGGAGCATCTTGGTCCACGTGTCGGGCGTAGGCTGGAAGTGGCCCACGTGGCCGGCATAGTAGTCTACGCCATAGTTCAACTTGACGGTCTCGTACCAGTCGTTCCGTCCGGGCGCGTTGTGGAAGCAGTCGTTGCCTGTGGCCTTGGCGGGCGTCTCCGTATATGGCTCACGCTCACCATGATAGAGGTCGAAGTATGGCGTGAAGGTTTGGCCCGGGCAGTAGTAGAAGTTGTTCCGCTCGGGGTCGAATCCCACCTGCGGGTTGTCGTCCTCGCCCAGGTCGCGCACGCCCTCGGGGCGGGCCACTGAGTGGTACTGACGGGCCACGTGGTTGGGCACGAAGTCGATGACCACCTTCAGGCCGGCGCGATGGGTGCGGCTGACCAGTCGCTCAAACTCCTGCATGCGCTTGTCTACGTCTTCGGCCAGGTCGGGGTCTACGTCGTAGTAGTCCACGATGGCGTAGGGCGAGCCTGCGCGGCCCTTCACCACGGCGGGGTGCTGTCGGGGCAGTCCGTAGCGGGTGTAGTCGGTGGTGGTGGCGTGGCGTATGATGCCTGTGTACCACACGTGGCTGACGCCCATCTCGCGTATCTGCTTGAGCACCTTCGGCGTGAAGCCGTTCAGTTTGCCGCAGCCGTTCTCCTCGATGCTGCCGTTAGGAACACGCGCCGTACAGCGGTTGCCATACAGGCGCGTAAAAATCTGGTAGATAATAATCTTGTCCGTCATACAATAGCGGTAGCAAACTATTCACTATTAACTACTCAATCCCGTGGGCGCTGACCTCGCGGTTGATCTTGGCAATCATGCCCTGCAGGGCCTTGCCGGGGCCGCACTCGGTGAAGTCGTCGGCACCATCCTGGATCATCGACTGCACGCACTGGGTCCAGCGCACGCTGGAGGTCAGTTGGGCTATCAGGTTCTGCTTGATCTCCTGGGGGTCGGTGTGGGGACGTCCATCCACGTTCTGATAGACGGGGCAGCGGGGGGTGCTGAACTCGGTCTGCTCGATGGCGGCCTGCAGTTCGTCCTTGGCGGGCTGCATCAGGGGGCTGTGGAATGCGCCGCCCACCTTCAGCGGCAGGGCGCGCTTGGCTCCGGCAGCCTTCAGGGCCTCGCAGGCCTCGCCCACGGCCTCCACGTTGCCCGAGATGACCAGTTGGCCGGGGTTGTTGTAGTTGGCGCAGACCACCACGTGGCCCTCGCGGTTGATGCCGGCGCAGATCTGCTCCACCTGCTCGTCGGGCAGTCCGATGATGGCAGCCATCGTGGAGGGCTGGGCCTCGCAGGCCTTCTGCATGGCCATGGCGCGGGCGTAGACCAGGCGCAGGCCGTCCTCGAAGGTCAGGGCTCCGGCGGCCACGAGGGCCGAGAACTCTCCCAGCGAGTGTCCGGCCGTCATGGCGGGCTGGAAGGCCTCGCCCATGCAGATGGCGGAGATGACGGAGTGGAGGAATACTGCGGGCTGGGTGACCTTGGTCTGACGCAGGTCCTCGTCGGTTCCTTCGAACATGATATCTGTGATTCTGTAGCCCAGAATCTGGTTAGCCTTCTCGAAAAGTTCCTTAGCCGTGGCGTTCTGGTCGTAGAGGTCGCGACCCATGCCCACGAACTGTGCTCCCTGTCCGGGGAATACAAATGCTTTCATTTCTTACCTTAATTTAAATTAAAATACTTAATTGTGGGTGCAAAGGTACGAAAGTTTTCCGAAACGAGCAAGAATATCTGCTGTTTTTATAGGTTTGCTCCGTCCAAACCGGGGGTTTGCTCCGTCCTAACCGGGAGTTTGGTGCGTCCGGAGGTAGAGGTCGCTGTAGTCCTTGCAGCCGGGAGGCAGGGGGTGGCGGCAGAGCGAGGGCAGCACCTGACGCAACTGCAGGAAGAGCCGCTCGCCGGGAGCATCGGCGTCGGGGTACATGTGAAACTGCGTGCCGAGCGTCTGGCTCAGGCCTTCCAGCACACCTACGTCCTTCCGGCTGAGCAGCGTGGCCGAGGGGATGGCTATGGCCTTATGGCCCGCGGAGAGCAGGCTCCAGCAGTCGCTGCAGCCCTCGGCGACGTAGAGCGCCTCGCCGGGCCGTAGCAGATTGAGCACCGGCAGGTTGTAGATGCCGCACTCAGCCCCCTGCGGAAAGCGAAACCGCGGCAGGCCGCCACGGACCAGATTGCGGTTCTGCAGGCCCACCAGCCGCCCCTCGCGGTCGAAGTAGGGCGTCTGCAGCCAGGGCACGCCCCGCCAGTCCTTCCACGAAGAGAGCCTACACCAGGCCACGACCCTCGGGTCGATGCGCCGCTCGTCGAAGAGAAACCGCCGCGCCTCGTCGCTTAGCCACGGATGCTCGAAGAAGCGGGCAAAAGACTCCACCCCTTGCCCTCCCCTGTGAGGGGAGGGAGTAGATAGTTGTTGGTGTAGTGACCATTCCCCTCCCTCACAGGGAGGGGTCAGGGGAGAGTCATTCAGCCACCTGCACGCCTCGCGGAAGTCCTTGTGCAGATACTTCATCACCAGCGATATCGCGTCGCCCCCCTCGCCGCAACTCCAGCACCTCCACCTGTTGTTCTTAAACGATAGCGAGGCGTGGTGGTCGTCGTGGAAGGGGCACAGCGTCTTGTGGCGCACCACGCGCAGTCCGAGTCGCTCCGCGACCCCCTCTATCGGGAGGTCGCGAAGCCTTTGCAGTTCGAGTCTGTCCATAACTCTTAACTCTTAATTCATAATTGATAATTGCCGCAGGCAACAACTCTTAATTCTTAATTCTTAACTCTTAATTCTTAACTCTTAATTCTTAATTCATAATTGATAATTGCCGCAGGCAACAACTCTTAACTCTTAATTCTTAATTCTTAATTCTTAACTCCCCTCAGGTACTCTTCCGTCTTCTGATAGAGCCCCGTCTGGCAGGAGTAAGTGACGAACTTGCGGAACAGCCATTGACGCAGTTGAACGCCAGTGCCCTCGGCACTCTTGCCGATGCTCGTGCGCAGGGCCTCCAACTGCTGTTGCGAGAAGTTGTCAGGCAGTTCGTCGAGCATATTCTTCGGGCCACGACGCTGCACGTCGCTCAGCAGGTCAGTGTCCTTGCCCAGCATGTCGGCAAAGAGTTGCATCTTGCTCCACATGTCGCGGTAGACCAGCCACTCCACCACGTCGGCCATCGACTTGGTCCACGTCTGCCCGTTGAGCGCCCACATCACGCAGCCAGCCTTCCATCCCGACACCAGCGAGCGGTGCGACATCTCGAAGAGCACGTCGTCGTCCGTCAGGTCGGCCAGCGTCGCCATGTCCTGCGCCAGACTGTCTATCAGCCGGTTCAGAGGACGGATGATGTAGCGGCCCTTGCAGAGTTCGAGGCGCGCCAGATACTCGTCCAGCCGGCTGTAGAACTCGTCCGTGTACCTGCCCTGCCTCGGGATCCTGCCGCTGCGACCTCCGCGAGGCTTGTAGGAGAAGACCATTCGGCCGAACGTGCCGTTGGTCAGTTCGTACTTATAGAACCTGCGCGTAGACTCCGGATTCGACGAGATGGTGATGCAGGCCCGCAGCAGCGGGTTGCCCGTGATGCCGTCCTTCGTGGCGCGCAAGGCACCCGCACGGGCGCGGTCGTAGACGTTGCGCAGGAGGAGCGACACATGCTTGTGGCTGCCGCACAACTGGTCGGCCATCTCCACCTCCGGCAGGTTGAAGTACTGCGTCAGCCCGCCCTGCGCCTCAAGGGCTATCGCATTCTTCAGGAATCCGGCACGCGTCGTATCCGACGGCGGAAACCGGTAGGCCACCTGCGGCTCCACGGGTTTCACCTGGTTGCTGCCCTTCGACTTCTCCAGTTTCTGCCACGCCTGGTACTTGCCCTCCTCCTCCCTGTCGTGCTGTCGGAAATCGCGGCAGATGGCCTCCACCACAGGCGCCAGTTGGCCCTTGTTGTCGCCACTATTGGCCACCAGATTGGCCATCATACCCGTCGGTTCCTTCCAACTGTTGTCCGGGTACTGAAATTCCGCACCGCTGATGTGCGCGCCAAGTACGGGGAAAAACATCGGAACGAAGGCTTCGTGATTGTCTTTCGACACCTGCGAGAGCAGGATTTTGATGCATTCTGTGCCCCGGCCGAGTGTCGGCATCTTAGGGGCTGATGGTTTAGAAATGTCGTATCTCATTGATTTTCTGCTTTTTAGATGAATCGTTAATCGCCGGGTGTTACAGTGTTACAGTTGTTACAGTTGCTTTTCAGAGAGGGCATCCGCCCCCATGCCGTATATATAACTATCTATATATCAATTAGTTATAAGGTATATAAAGCGTAGCCCACCCCCTCATTTTCTAATTGTAACAACTGTAACTGTAACACCCAGCCTCCGTGCCTTTACCACTCCACGCCGAACGGCCGCCAGTCGCCGTCAGCCACTACCAGTTCCCTCATCACCTTCTGAGCGATCGTGCCCGCCTGCTTCTGCAGTTTCTGAGGCAACAGCGGCAGTTGTTCCCCGTCGAGCGAGAAGCAGAAGTACCAGCGGCCGTCCCGTCCGTGCGACAGCGAACAGTTGTCGTCGCGGAAGATGGGCTTATTCCTGATGCGCTTCTTGTGCTCCTGCATGTAGACGTTGCCGTCGCGCATCACCTGCACGTGGAAGTGTCCCCTGACCGGCTCCATCGCAGCATCCTCGCAGCACATGAAGTCCATCGTGCGCTTCCCTGTTTCCAACATGCCGAAGGTCATCGTACCCTCCAGCGTCACCTGTTTCCCGGTAGAAATCTTAATCTGTTTCATGTCCTTAAATTTCTGAATGTTTTTTTTGTTTGTCAGTCATTTGGTTTTCCGACTGATTGCGATGCAAATTTACGCACAAAAAAAATCCCAACCCGGAATGTTTCCAAGTTGGGAATTGTTATTGGAGTTTTGGAGTTCTTATTGGAGTTCTGCTAAGACTTGATACCCAATTTCAGCATCAAAAACTCTGCAACAGCGTATTGTTGTTTGTAGTTATCGCTCTTGTCTTTCAGCGTGTCCCACGTCGATGGCGAACAGGTAGCCATCAGCGGAACATCTTTTGGGGCAGCAGCCAACGAGTCGTATGTCATAACATTCGGATTACCGCCATAGTCAATTTCCATATTGGTAATCTTCGTTTTGAAGGAGTTCATCTGTTTGGGGTATTGACAGAAGGTTGACAACACTCGATAAACAGCCCACCATTGCTTCTTGTTCCTGAACAGCAGTTTGTCTATATCATCCTTTTCCTTCAGGAGTGCTTCTATTGCCGCCTTGATGTCTTTGTCAGAAACAGTCAGCGGAATACCCTTCGCGATAGTATTCTGTACGCCGATGCCGCCTGCCTCGATGTTGCCGAACTCGTTCTCCACCACCTTCAGGGCCACAATATCTCCCTTGTAGTCTTTCAGGTTGAGATTTTCAACTACCGTCTTTGCCAGTTCTTTTATGCTGTCTATATCCATATCAGTCTTTCTTTATTTCGTTGTTTACACCCGTTCCACCTGCCGCCACATTCTGAATCTCCGTACCCACATGCTTTTGCAGCACCACTTCCTTGATTTCTATCTTTGATTTGGCGTTATTTTCCTCCACTCCCCGCTTCAATGTCTCGTTCAGTTCAGCAATCGCCGCTAGGATGTCTGATGATGAAGCCGTGTTTGCGATGTAGTTCTCCAGCCATTTAAAATGTTTGGAGAACTTTGTCGTACCCCTATAGATTCTTCCTAATACCAGTTCTACGTTTCTTGCGACATCAATGCCCAACTTGACGGAGTGCTCCACGATTTTTGTTATCAGGTCGGTCTCTTTCTGTTCGTCACCCTCGATTTTGGCAATATTCAGTTCTGCCAGCAGTTCTGAAATCTGCTGATCCTTGATGTCATTCTCTTGGGCCAACCTCTCTATCTCTCGATATGGGGAATAGACACCATTTTCGATGGTCTTGCGAATGAAGAGCAATTTGTTTTCTATGTCTTGCTCATGGATATGCTTTTGAGTATCATCCTTTAGTCCCCTGAGAATCAAGTCGCAGACGGATATCTTATCCTGTCGATTGTTTTGCATATCAATGAACGCATCAATGGAAGCCTCGTTGAAGTCGTGGGTCATACTCTTCCAGTTCAGCTTTGCTGCTTCATCTGAGTTCATGTAATGAAGAACTTTGGCAATGATCATGGGCAGATTTTCTATTTAAAACTGACGAATCAGGTCTATCACTTCTGCCACACTTAGAGCCTTTTTATAATCATCGTGCTCTTCTTCAAACACCATGTAATAGTGGAACTTTCCTCCACCATTCATGTTGGCATATTTCTCCCATAATTCGCCTAACTCCATTTTGCGCTTGCTTTCTTCGTTGAGATAGGGTTCGCCCTTGGTTTCCAAAAGCATCACGTCACCACTTCTAAGAACAACTACAAAATCAGGCTGATGATTAATAAAACCATTCAGTGTGAGTGTATTCTTACGTCCCTCAGGGTTACGATGCCAGAAATGTACATTATCCTCCTGCGCTATCTTGTTGATGATTCTCTCTTCGAAATCGCTGGGCTTTTCTTCAGCGATATATAGAGAACAGTCTACACTTTGCCACGGCTTAGCAACACTCTGACTATGTGGGAACTCATAATAGCAATTCATCTGAACATAATGCGAAGCAAGCCACTTTGTAAGATTCGACAGTCGATGCAGTTCAAGTGCATCGTCTATTTTAACTTTAAATGCCTTGGCCGTATTCTTAATAGCCATATAGAAGTCAGACAATTGCTCACCATTATATTCCTCCAACACTCTGGAAACGTAGGTTATCAGGTCTTGATGTGGAATGCTGTTATAGTGTAAATTATCTACAATAACTTTAGTCAACTCCTTGCGTTTCATGTCGTCAGAGAATACGGCAAAAGTCTGGCGCAGACTATTCAGCACAGACTTGTTTACTGGTGTACGCTTGGGCGTGTACTGTCCATCGCCACTATCCGTGAGGTCTATACTTGTCACACCTGACTGCGAATCAATAAGTTTTACCTTATAGTTCTCATTCAGCAGTTTGAAGTCTTTGTTCAGTTTCTCCTTCGTCAAAAGGATGTGAGGCTCAGGACAGAAATCATTTACGGTCTGATTCTCGATGGAGAACAGAGGGATGCGGATGGACTGGGCCACCTCTCTCACATCTTTCCGCATAGGATAATTATCAACCATAGGCGTTATCTCGTTTTGAGGAAACTGTTGTATTTCTTCCTCATATTGTTTGCTTACTTCCATCGCTCTCTGCTCCAGCGTATTGATATCTGTAGAGAGTTCCTTCACTTTTTCTGCTACCTTGTCAAGGTCCAGTTTCAGTTCACCACCTGGCTCCTCCCAAATAATTGTCTGCATGGGTCCCGTCGATGGCTCGCTGGAAACAATTGGCGTTTCTTGATAAAGATTGGGCTGTGCCTCTCTATAATCACGACGGCTATATCCAGAGTGAACCAATGATTGTATCACTGCCTCTGCTGCTGCATAGAAATCCTGCTTTGCTGTTAGCACATAGCATTCATCCAGCAGCGGGTCTTTGGTTCTTGTGGCATTGGGCTGACGAAGTATGCGGCCCAATACCTGCTCAACATCTATTGGAGAAGTGCGATTGGATAGTGCTGCCAATATGTAGGCAAAGGGACAATCCCAACCTTCCTTCAGGGCATTCACCGTTATGATATATCTCACAGGGCAGTCTGGCGCCATCAAGTCAACACCTTTCAGTTCATTATGAGGGTCTGCCAGTTTTAGTTTGACTTGCTCTTCTGGAATACCTATCTTCAGCAGAGCCTGCTTCACCAATTGGAAATTAGCATCCTCCTTCCCAGTTCTTGGCTCAACTTGCAGTAGGACAATAGGCCTGATGTAATATCCACTCTGCTTACTATATTGCTTGGCATGTTTCTCCAAACTTTCTTGCAGACGTTTCGCATTGATGATTACATCTTCTGTGCTCTCCATATTATAGAGAACCACTGGCAGTTTTACCATCGACTCTTTCTTCAGTTTTCCTGCATCCACAAAGCTGATGATATTACTCTCTGGTTTAGGTGTGGCGGTTAAATTCAGAATGATGGACGGGTTCAGCATTCGAAGCATTTCAGTACGCATGTCAGAACCAAAGTTGTGGCTTTCATCTACAACGCAAACGGGATGCTGCCATGCAAGCCACTGAATTAGGCTTAGTTCATCAGCACCCTCAATTCTCTCTTCAGTAGAGTAATGATAGTGATTGTCCCATTGGGCAAATGCAGGATTCTGTCGCCATGAACGAAGGTCGTCTCCCTTCCGAGTGGCAAAACTCTGTGCTGACAGAACCAGCACCGTCAGTTGCTCTTCAACTTCAGCAGGTGTTAAGTTAGTACCCATCAATGCCTGTTCCTTGTCTGCCACCATTACCGTTCTTCCCATCTTTTGCAAGGCAGAATGATAAGGATGTCCCGGAGTCTGGAGATTGCGAAGCGTTTGCTCCCTGATAGAATCACTTGGCACAAACCATGCTACCACCTTGGGCTGTTCTTCTGGCAGATAGTCAAAGATGATAGGCAGCGATAATGCTGCTATATAGGTCTTGCCACCTGCGGTTGGAACTTTCAACGTAACATTAGGAATGCCGGGTGATGCCTGATTGTTGTATTGATGCATCCACTTGTCATGCTTCGTGTCAGGATCAAGATTCTTGCTAAGCCAATGATTCTGGAATGCCTTACGTAGATTATCCGACTCTTTGAGTTGGTGCATATAGTTCTTCAGGTCGCCTAATACCTCTTCCTGATAATTCTTTGGTTTTATCTGTCTCATCATCAAGGAATTTTAGAATTTACGAATATCTCTGGGAATCTGACGGAAAGTGATACCCATCTGCTGAAGTTCTTCTTCTGCAAACTCACAGATGTCCGCATACACCACGATACCATTCTCCATACGACCTTTCAGAATATAGAGCGTTTCTCTTGAAAGTGTTGTCATCTGGTTTGGCTCATAATAGAAATAGTAACCAGTGCCATGAAAGTCATCAAGCCAATAGGGATATTCCTCAGAACGCATCTGAGTGAGTGGCAGGTGAGTCTCAGTATAATAAACATAGCGGCGCAACTCTGTTTCCCCTACTTCTTCATTCAGGTAATGTGTTCCTTCTATGAATAGTGGTTCTCCAAGTTCCATCATGTCGAAACTGCCTCCAAGACCGTCACGATACCCGTCATAATACTTTTTTGCCTCTACTATCAAATAAGAATCTTTCACCGTTGGCTGTTTCACCTCCATATATTCGCCTGAGGCTTTTGCCTCCTGAAAGACTTTCAAGGCATCAGCATAGGAGTCAGCAATTCGTTTCAGACTTTGCGCCGTCAGTTTTAACTCATACAAACGCTCTGTTTTAGCGCCTGTAAACTTGTAGCCGCTGATGGCTTTCTGAACTCTCTTCTGAGTAGTCTTGACTATTTCTTCGTCTTGCTCCAAGACTATAAACTTTCTGTCGCCCCCGTCCTTTTGGTTTGCTTTCAATACTGAGTGAGCCGTTGTGCCACTACCCCCGAAGCAGTCCATCACGATGTCGCCAGGTTCTACCGCGATGTCGAGTATGCGATCTATCAGACGGGTGGGCTTAGGGGTGTCAAAGGGGATAGCACCTTCAAAGATTTCTTTCAGTTCTTTTTTCGCGCCATCAGTGCTATCAACTTCTGTAAAAGGCCAGAGATTAGTAGTGAGCCTACCTTCTACATTGCCCAGATAAGTTTTTTTACGGATACCTCCTTTGCCACCATTCGTAAAAAAGAATTTGGGCCATTGTCCCCTTTCGTAAACCGCCCGTGCCTTTTGTCTTGACGTTTCAACATCCTGTTTCAAAACGATACCCATAACGCCTTCGCGAACCTCGTCTGCGCTGATTCCACAAACCTTGGCACGTTGTTCTGCATCGTTCAAGTCGCGAAGTTCGTACTCAGACCAGCCGTTCATAATGTCAAGCATGTCTTTCTGCTCATATCTCCAGCAGTTTGATGTTACTGGATATATCATCTCGCCAGAAAATGGATGCTGAATGGCATAAACCATTCCCTGGTGAGTTAGCGCATTGGGGGCAAATGGATTATCACTTGTCCAATAATCAACATCATTATCAGGATTCCCATATCTGGCATTCATGCCTTCCGTTCTTTCCAATTTGAACGGATTCCAATTGGGTTTTCGGCTATAGGCAACAATATGGTCTGTTGCAACAGGGATACCCTTGCTATCATTACGAGGTGAATACACTTTCTGCCAAATGATATTGCTGACAAAACAGTCCTCGCCAAATATCTCATTCATCATTAGACGGAGCGAAGCCTGTTCGTTATCATCACAAGAAATGAATATCACACCGTCTGGTCGCAACATCCTGCGCATCAGCACCAAACGAGGATACATCATGCAGAGCCACTTGTCGTGACGCGACAAGTCTTCACCCTGCTTTCCAACCACTTTGTTTATCCACTCGCGGGTTCGAGGGTCGTTGCAATCGTCGGCATAAGTCCATTTCTCACCCGTGTTGTACGGCGGATCATTGTAGATGCATTTCACCCTTCCTTCCAATCTGGGCAACAAGGCTTTCAAACTCAACAGGTTGTCGCCGAAAATTATCATATTTCCGCTTTCACTCGAAAGCCCTTCCTCGCTCCCCCTGTCAGCCGTATAGCCATACACCAGATTCAGCGTGTGGAATGGGACTTTCGAGTGGTGCGTCACCACCTTCTCCTTTCCAATCCAATTCAGAACAGGCATCGTGTTCCCTTTTTTGCCTACTTGACAACCATCTTAACAGACTCCTGCCCGATCTTCACGATGGCAACGCTGCCTTTCTGGAGGCTCGTGCTCACTCTGGCCTGGCCATTGGTGCCGACGGCACATCCCACCTGCATGCCGCTGATGTCGTAGACAGCAATCTGCGTGCCGTCTGCAACTCCCTGGATACTGATTTCGCCACCAGTATTTTGAATCAATACGGGGCAAGCCTTCACCTCTGCCACACTGTTTGTCATGCCCTGCGTCTGAGGGGCAGCATCTATCCAGCAGAGCATGGCTGTGGCCTCGTCGCTGTCTTCCAGTCCTGCCTTGGTGGCATAGGCGGTGATAGTGTATGTGACGGTCAGGGGGACTTCAGCCACATAGTGCTTCTTGATGTCGCTGTCGGCAATGTCTGAAACAAACTCGGCACCTTCGGTCTCGCTGCTGAACATCAATTTGCCAGCCGAATAAGTGATAGTAGGTGTGGCGCACTTCTTAGGAGCACTGCCATCAAGTGCAACGATACTCTTGAAGCCGTTCCACGGCTCTACTTTCTTGTATTCCTCTATAGACTCCTCAGGTACATGCAGCGTGGCATATTCTATATGGCAATTGTCAAAGGAAGAGTTTTTGGCAGAAGGCAATTTTGTGGAAAGGCAATAAACATCCGTCAGTTCTGTGCAATTCTTCAAGGCACTCCCAATGCTTGTCACTCCACTACCAAAGGTGATGGTTTTTAAAGAAGAACAATCCCAGAATGTGTTAGATTCAATCTTTGTAACTTTGTCGGGTATTGTGATCTCTACTAAACCATTGCAGAAGCCGAATGCTTGCATTCCGATGCTGGTAACACTATTAGGGATTTTGATGGAAACAAGACTACTGCAATTACCGAATGTTACATAACCGATGGACGTCACGCTATTAGGCAAATTAACTGACGCAAGACTGGTGCAACCGCTGAAAAGCCCTTCATTTAGACTTAAAATGCTCTCGGGGATATCTATGGTTGTGAGATTCTTACAGTTCTGAAACGCGTATCTGTCTATAGAGGTTACACTATTAGGGATGTTTATTCCCGTAAAAGCACAACTCTGGAAGGCGCGCGAGCCGATGGTCTTTACTGTATTGGGAATAACAATATCCGTGAGGGCCCGACATTCAGAGAATGCATTGTTTCCTATCGTTTCTACACTGTTGCCGAGTTTGACGGTAGTCAGATTAGCGCAAGAACTAAATGCATCATTACCAATATCTTTTACCTTGCTTCCAATAGCGACTGATGTGATTTTACAAGATGAGAAAGCCTGACTTCCTATAGAAACCACATCACAGGTAACCCCCTCATACTCTACCGATTCTGGTATGACAATATCGCCAGAATAGGAGTAATTCTTGCTGCGAACCTCTGCGGTCTGTCCCTTGGTGAGAATGTAGTAGTTGATGCCGTCGATAACGACTTCGCCGCTGAAAGCAGATGCAGACAGCGACAACAGCATGATTGCCAGGAATGTTAATGAAGATCTTTTCATAGTTTTAATTTTATTTGTTTTTTTAAAATCTATCTTTATACATAGGTAAGGATATCAAAAGAACAGCACACGCCACACAGCCCGCTGCCCATGAGGTCAGCGAGGCAGAGGGGTATAGCGAGAAAGAGAGAGACAAAAGAGATTAGCCTACCCGCAGAAATTGGGGGGGGGTAGTAACTGGCTGAAAATCAATGATTTACAAGAACTTTTCTTTGTCATTTCGATCATCAGGATTGTATTTCTGTGTACAAAGGTACGAATAAGTGAGCAAAGAAACAAATAAAAAATGAGATTTTTTATCTTTTCTTT
>JAFUUL010000038.1 GCA_017483805.1 Prevotella sp. | reverse complement strand
CACGATGCAGTACCGGCTGGAGGGCGTGGAGATTTTCACGCCGAACCACTTCAGCGACCTCTACGGCGCGGGCTTCGGCATGGTGAGCGCGCTGAACGCGAACGTCATCGGCAACTCGGACTTCTTCACCTCGGCCTTCAACGCCAACTACTCGAACTCCATCAGCGGCGTGTTCGACATGCGGATGCGGGCGGGCAACAACGCGAAGCACGAGAACATCCTGCAGGTGGGAACGGTGTCGGAGGAACTGACGCTGGAGGGCCCGCTGTCGCGGAAGAGTAACTCGAGTTACATCTTCAACTACCGCTACGGCTTCACGTCGCTGGCCTCGAAGCTGGGCATCCTCAACGTGCTGGGCACCGACTTCGACTTCATGGACTTCTCGCTGAAGCTGAACTTCCCCACGAAGCGGGCGGGAACGTTCTCGGTGTTCGGTCTGGGCTTCTACGACAAGGCCGACGACCAGGAACCCGAACTGGAGGACGTTCACTCCATCTACGACGTGAGCGACCAGCACTTCAAGATGTGGAACCTCGTGGCGGGCGCCTCGCACAAAATCCATCTGGGGGGCAAGTGGACGTGGCGCACCACGCTGGCCTATAACATGCAGCACGACAAACTGGACACTGGCTACCGCCACTTCGACCAGGATGCCGCAGGAGCCATCACGCGCTTCACGGGCGGGGAGGCACCGTTCTACTATCTGAAGCAAAACGAGGACCGGCTCACGCTGAACACGGAACTGTCGAAGCAGGTCACGCCGAAGTGGCTCACGCAGGTGGGCGGCGAGTACTCGCAGCGCTTCTTCAACATCGCCTTCCGCCAGGCCGACGCGCCCTATCAGCCCGTGCCCACCGCGCCGCTCTACGACGTGAGCGACAACACGGGGCTGGGCAACCTGCACTGGTCGAACGTCATCAAGCCGACGGACCGGTTCTCGCTCAACATTGGCATCGCCGCCAATTACTTCGTGCTCTCAGAGGACTTCTCCTTAGAGCCGCGCGTCAGCCTGAAGTGGGAGCCGGACGCGAAGAACTCCTTCGCCCTGGGCTACGGCCTGCACTCGATGGTGGAGAAACTCGACACCTATTTTTTGCGCGATGACAATGGCCGCCTGGTCAACAAGGATCTGAAGATGGGCAAGGCCCACCATCTGCTGGCCACCTATACCCACCAGTTCACCGACAACCTGAACCTGCGCGTGAACGCCTACTATCAGTACGGCTTCGACACGCCCGTCAGTGCCGACCCCACGCGCACCTACTGCGTGGTCAACCGCGAGAACATCTACGTGGACGAGCCGCTGGTGAATGAGGGCAACACGCGCAACTACGGTGCCGACGTGACGCTGGAGCACTACATGACGCGCGGCTACTTCGGGCAGGCCAACGTCTCGCTCTACCGCTCTGAATACCGTGCGCAGGACAAGGTGTGGCACCGCCAGATGTACGACCGCGGCTACATGCTGAAGTTGCTGGGCGGCAAGGAGTGGATGGTCGGCAGCAGGAAGCAGAACGTATTCAACATCTCCGTGAAGTACACCCTGCAGGGCGGCCTGCGCCACACGCCCATCGACCTGCCCGCCACCATTGCCAATGGTATCAATGCCGACGAGCCAGTGTTCATCCAGTCGCAAGCCATGAGCCTACAGTACGACCCCGTGAACCTCGTCGACCTCACCGTCAGTTATAAGTGGAACAAGAAGAAAGTCAGCCACACGCTGGCTTTCGAGGGCGTGAACATGCTTATGACCGAGACCCCCTACGCCGAGCGCTACGACTTCGCCCTGCAACGGCTGCGCTACGACAAGTCAGGCATCTCGCTGCCGAATATCTTCTACCGCTTAGACTTTTAAGAAAATATGAAACAGACTTCAAGACCTTGGACATTCCTTTTTGCATATCTCCTCTGTATATGCCTGTCGGTGTCGTGTAGCGATACTGACGAGACAATAGTCTATAGTACGCCCCTGCGCACCATCATCACAGGCATGGACTATGGCGACGGCGTGCTGGTGGTGGGGCACAAGAGTCCCGACTGCGATGCCGTTCTGTCTGCGATGACCTACGCCAGCCTGTTGCAACGCATGGGTATCAACGCCGAGGCACGCGTGGCGGGGAAGGTCATCTGCGAACCACGTTATGTGTTGCATGAGGCTGGCATCGAAGCGCCTGCCATCCTGGACGATGCGGCAGGGCTGAACATCATCATGACCGACCACAGCGAGTTCGCACAGGCCGCCAATGGCATGTCGTCGGCCCGTATCCTGCACATCATTGACCACCACGGCACGGGCTCCGTCACCACACCGCAACCGCTCTTCTATTACGCCTTGCCCGTGGGTTCCACCTGTACCATCATCGCCAGTATGTACGAAGAACTGGGCGAGAATCCCACCGCCACCGAAGCACGGCTGATGCTCTCCGGCATACTCTCCGATACTGACAACCTGACCACGACCACCACCACCGCCACCGACCGACGGCTCTACGAGTGGCTGTTGCGGCAGTCGGACATCACCGACGTTGAAACCTACTATGCTGCCATGCGCAAGGCACGTACCTCGTTCGACGGCATGACCGACGAGGACATCCTGTTCTCTGATTACAAGGAGTACGAGATAGAGGGCTACAAGGTAGGCATCGGCAACGTCTTCGCCAGTGACGAGCTGGGCGTAGAGGAGCTTTGCCAGCGCATGCGGCAGATCATGCCCGCCGTCAGGGTGCAGCAGGGCCTCGACATGCTCTTCATGATGCTGGGCGACCGCCAGGCCAACGTGACGCATATCCCCTTCTGCGGCGACGGGGCAAGAGAAGCGGCGGAAGCAGGATTCGGGGCGTCTGCCACTCTCTTCTCTCCTCCTTCGGGGGAGTCGGAGGGGGCTGGCTGCATCGTCACCACGTATATATCCAGTCGCAAGGCAGAGTTCCTGCCCGCTATCACCGAAGGAATAAGACAGACAAACATATAAATAGTTAAATAGATGAGACAGAAAAGTTTTTTGCAAGTATGGCACATCGCCCTGCCGATGTTGCTGGCCTGGCTGCTGCCAGAGCAGGCGGCGGCCACGCATGTGGACGACACATGGAAGTATCAGGTGTCGCTCAACGGATCGAACACCATCAGCATTCAGGCACCGGTCTATGACCAGGAGGGAGCCGACTGCTGGGTGTGCGACGGCAACCTGAAAGCGACGTGGACCGACGACAGCGGTAAAACGCAGACCAAGACCGTGTTCCACTGGCAGCGCAACGGCGACACCGACAGCAGTAGCAAGGACATCTGGATTTGGTTCCGCACCGACGTGGGCGGCAGCATCGACGTGACGCAGGGCAACTCCAGCAACCACTTCACGCTGACCAGTGCCGACGGCGACATCCAGCGACTGGTCTATCGCAACAACGACGGCAACACCTACACCGTCTATGCCGTGTGGCGGCTGCCCTACGACATGCTGGGCAAGGACGGGAAGAGCCGCGACCTGAAGTTCACCTGGGACGTGCAGCGCGACGGCAACTCGCGCTCCAAGGAGAAGGTGTCGGGACTCAGCGACGTGACCATCAGTGTGCCGGCAGCCCAGGGCGTGGTCAACCCTCAGGTGACGATGGCCTCGCTGGCCTATAGCGAGGTCGGCAAGTTGGAGGTGCCCTGGTTCATCGCCTCCACCAAGCTGACGGCGGCCCGTTTCGAGTTCTTCGATGCCAATGGCCAAAAGGTGCAGCAGAAATTGCCCACCAATGCGAACAGCGGCACCATATATCTGGACGCCACCGTGCCGCACAACAACTTCCGCGTCGTGGTGAGCTATAAAGACAACGACGGCTACGACATCAAGGACGTATCGTCGGAGACGCAGAACCTGAAGATGGTTCACGCCCCCGTAGGGTTCACCGCTACGCCCACGGGCGACAGCAAGGCCGCTGTGCGTCTCTCGTGGAGCATCCAGCATCCCAGCAGCGACGACCTCACCGAAATGGACTTCTTCGAGATTCAGCGCTCGCTGACGGGCGAGGAGGCCGACTTCGTGACCATCGGCTCGGAGCCGTTTGTGCTCGATGCCGACAATCTCAACTATACCTACACAGACAGCACGCTCATCGATGCCATTGCCGACGGACAACTCACGGGCAACGGCACGCTCGACCGGCTGACCTATCGCATCCGCCGCATGATTACCCAGAACTGGGGCTGGGACGACAACAACTGCGCAGCCTCCTCCCCGTGTGTGGTGCCTGATATCCACCTGCTGCGCATCAGCACCTACTCGGCACGTTGGGAGGACGAAAGGGCATACTCTGTGCGCGTGGCATGGGACTATGCCGACGAGCCAAACGCCGTGTGGGACAACCGCGCCAAGCTGATGCTGCGCATCACATCGACCAATCGCGCTGGCAAGGTGGTTGAGACCCAGGAGATAGAACTCAACGCCGCCGAGCGCCAGCAGCGGTACAAGATTGTCAATCTCACGCGCCCGTGCGTGGATTATAAAATAGAGGTGTACGTAGATCGCGGCACCTCGCCTATACACCTGTGGGAGGAACTGACGCCCTACTACACCCCCATCCGCACGGCTGCCGACTGGAACACCTTCCGCCAAAAGGTCATCGATGCCAAGGGCGAGTATGACGTGAATGCCCGCCTCTACTCCGACATCAGCACCGTTAACAGCTGCGGCTCGGACAGCGCTCCGTTCATGGGCCACTTCGACGGCAACGGCTACACTATCAACGTCAACATCAGTTCAAGTAGCGGCAATCAAGCTCTGTTCCTCCAAGTGAAGGATGCCACCATCACTAACCTCAAGGTAACAGGCACCATCACCGGCTCACGCGGATGCGGCGGACTGATAGGAGGTATTGTCGGTGGCGATAACAGGATAGAAAGCTGCCACTCGTCTGTAACCGTCAACAGCACAGCTAACGGCGATGGCAGCAATGGCGGCTTTGTGGGTGTGGTCGGTGGCGGTACGCTGACCATGACCAACTGCGTCTTCGACGGCACTATGGCAGGAGCCAACTGCACCAACAACGGTGGCTTCATTGGTTGGGTAAGAAACGTCAATGGTGTCATGGTCACGCTGACCAACTGTCTGTTTGCGCCCGAGGCCATCACCACCAAACTTGATGGCTGCCGGACTTTCGCACGGAGCGGCAGTGATGCGAGGTTAAAACTCATCAACTGCCAGAGCAACTTCAACTATGATTACGAGCCCTTGCCCACCACCGTCACTGTCGGCGACACAGAGTATTTCATCATACGCAACGCTACCGACTGGCAGACCTTCGCCAGCCAAGTAAATTCGGCCCAAGGCAGCAGCGATGTGAACGCCATTCTCTATGACGACATAATCGTCACGAGTCCCGTGGGTACTGGAAGTGCCTGGTTCCGCGGAATCTTCGACGGCAATGGCCATACGCTCAACCTGAATATAACAACCAACGATGCTTACGCTGCACCCTTCCAGTATGCAGGCAACGCCACCTTCCGCAACCTAATTGTTGCAGGCAGCGTCAGCGGCGCCATGCACACCTCTGGACTGGTGGGATTTGGATATGATGCATATACATTGGATATTAGCAACGTGCGCGTCTCAGCCACAGTCACAAGCACCGGCACTCACGTTGGTGGTTTCGTAGGCCATGCCCATAAAGGAAGTGTCAATATTACCGACTGTCTCTTCGACGGAAAGCTGGTGACCAACGGTACCGGTTCCTACGGCGGAGCCTTCTGCGGATGGGGTGAAGGTACTTGGATTTATGACCGGCTATACGAAAACGGCAGCGGAGAAGGTATTTCCCACTTCGGATTCTGTTATCATGGTTGGAACTCACCGTTGGGCGGTGGGCCGACTTGCTACTCTGCTCATAACTGGGGCGAGATGTATTCCGATGCCAACAGGAATGTGACCGACCAGTCAAAGGCCGTCGAGCTGTTAGGCAGCCAGTGGCAATTGATCGATGACAAGGCCGTGCCCATTACCATCAATAATGGAGACGACCCCGAAAAGGAAGTGGAAGTAAAGACAGAAGACGAACTGCTGGCCGTCCTCGGCGCAGGTTGGAAGAAGGAAGGCAATGCCATTGTACCCGTCACAACGCAGTTCGCCGACCCTATGGAAAGCTATCCCACCCCCACGCTGCCTACCTTCCACCACGAGAGCATCGGTAAGGTGGAAAAGACGCTGGTGACGCAGACGCGCCAGAGCAGCGTGGTCATCACCTGGGAGACCGACGGCAACCCTGTAGATTATTTCCAGGTGCTGCGCCGCTTGAAGGGGAGCACAAACTGGGATGTGATTGCCGACCAGTTGGACCGCACGAGTTATGAGGACACCACCGTGTCGCCACTCATGGACTACGAGTATATGGTACGCGGTGCCAACGACTGCGAGGGCATGAGCTACTCAGAGACCGACATTGCCCAGGGTGCCTGTAAGCACACGGGCCGTGTCAGCGGCTACGTCCGTCTGAAGGACGGCACGGGTGCGCCGGGCTTTGACGTGAGCGTCACTGCACCTACAGGCGAGACCACTACTATCAAGACCGACGAAACGGGCTATTTCGTGGCCGACGAACTGTCGTACTTCGGTCAGCCGAGCATCACCTACACCGTCTCGCCCGTCAGCAGCAACGCCATCCGACTGGAGGTGGAGAGCTATGCCGTGACCTTCAACAACGAGAGCAACGACGCGACGCTGCACGAGTTCGTCATCACCAACAGCCACCGCTTCACGGGCTATGTGATGTACGACGGCACGAGCATCCCCGTGAAGGGTGCCCACTTCCTCGTGAACGGTCAGCCGCTGCATAATAATAAAGGTGGCTATGTGGAGACCGACTTCGACGGTAGTTTCTCGTTTAACGTCCTTGACGGGCACAACGTCATCCAGGCCGTGATGGACGGTCACACCTTCACTAAGGGCGGCTACTTCAAGAGTGCCGAAGGCCATGTGTTCACCGACGACGTGGCGAAAATCTACTTCTACGACGACACGAAGGTGAAACTGACGGGCCGTGTTGTAGGTGGCGACGACCAGGGCCGACTGCCCCTCGACAACAACCTATCGCGAAACAACCTGGGCGACGGTCTGACGATGGTCTTCACACTGGAGGGTGACAACACCTCGTGGCTGGTCTATGACAACCAAAACCCCGAGCGCGCTCAGCGCGACACCACCTTTGTACACACCGGCGGCAGCCACAGCACACAGGTGCAGATGCAGCGCAAGCGCATTGTCGTGAAGCCCGACTCCATCACCGGCGAGTACGTCCTGATGTTGCCGCCCGTGCGCTGGAAAGTGCAGCAAATCTATTGCAAGGGCTACCCCACGCTGTTCCAAGACGGCATGGTGAGCGAGGTGGTCGACCTAACTGACTGCCTCACCCTGCAAGAGCGGACCATTGAGGGAAGTTACAACGATGCCGACGGCCATGTGGTCTATCAGCCCGTGGAGCGCTACAACGCCACCTACAACCGCATCTACCACTCGCCCATTGAGATTACCTATCGCCAGACCAACTACGACAACTTTGACTACTTTGGCGACAGAACCTATACGGCCAGCACCATCGGTGGTGACAAGCTGACGGTGCCGCTGGCCTTCGAGGCTGTGGCAGGCTATCAAGACTATACCAATCCGTTTGACGTTTATACCCACACGCCGACGCTGACCCCACAGGATGCAAGCCACGAGAAAAGTGGAGCCGCATCGTATGAAAACCTGTTCGACGGCAATTCTAAAACTAAGTGGTGTGTGGTTTCCAATTCTGCCGGATGGTGGGTCAACTTCAAGACTGATAAGCCTGTCAGCATCAAAACCCTCGACTTGACTACGGGCGACGATACGCAAACATACAGCGGCCGGAATCCCAAGGCGCTGCGACTGCTTGGCCGTGTTGCTGAGACGGATGAATGGATAACCTTGCTGGAGACCACCGATGCCGGCATGGAGGCCTATAATCTCAAGACCTATCAGATAGACGTGCCCGACCACACGTTCTGCCAGTTCTTCCGCTTGGAGATTACCAGTACGACATGGGGCCATATCGGGTACGCCGATGGCTGGGAAGTGCAGCTGGGCGAACTCTCGCTGACCTGCCGAGGCCAAGCCAACAGCGACCCTGCCGACGACCACGGCCCAGAGCCTATCATGGCTGGCAGTGCTAAATACACTTTCGGGTACCCCGTGTTCAGTCTGAACCGTAAGTACCCCATCGATATACAGGTGGCCGAGCACTACCCCTATAACAACGAGAAGAACAGCCAGCGCACCGACCTGGTGAATATAGGCGGCGGACAGGTGACCGTGCGCAACGGCATGAAGAACGGTTTGCAGCAGGAGGTGGTGACGCTCGACAGCCAGGGACAAGGACGCTTCTACTTGGAGGCTGACCAGACCACACGACTGCTCACCGGCGAGGATGCCCTGAAGACCGTTACGATGACCCTGACACAGGACGGCACCACCTACGAGGCCAAACCGCTGCGGGGATATATCCTCAACATGTTTGCCACCTCGGGCTCGAAAGATGTCATCTCGGCTGGCGAGCCCATACTCATCGATGTGCTGCGCGACCCGCCAGGCGGCAGCAGCACGGCTACACTGTCGAAGGGCTCGAAGTTGAAACTCAGTTACACCGTAGACATGAAGTTCAAGGGCGGCATCGACATCACGTTTGGCACGGGCACCAGCCTGGACAACTACTCGGGCCTGGTGGCCGGAACGGCAGAGTATGGCCTAATTAACTCGGGGAAGACTACCAATCTCATCGACCTCGCAGTCATCTTCAGCGGAGCAGGCAAGAAAGCCTACAGCTACACCATGACCGTGGGCGAGGACATCACCACGAGCAGTGCCGCGACGATGGTAGGTGCCGAGGCCGACCTCTACATCGGCGTGGTGCAGAACATGATTGTGACTCCCATGTCGACCATCCGTGCCATCCCTGACAATCTCTACCAACACATGGTGAGCCGACTGAGCGGCGACAAGCTGCCCACGGGCAACACCGTGAAGTACGGTACGCTGGTGGAGATAGCCAAAGGACAGGACGCAGAGGGCAATGTTTACCACCTGGTGCGCGACGAATCGCTGGCCTACGGGCCGCAGCTGGAGTCGCAGTTCATCCACTCTCAGAAGCATATCGTCAGCGAGATACTGCCGAAGCTGGCCAACGAAATCAACGCGCTGCTTTTCACGGGTACACAGGCCGAGGCACAGGCACAGGCCAACCAGACGGGCAAGCCGGTCTATCTGGTGACGAAGACCGTCGAGGGTGATGGCCTCGTGGAAGAGTATCAGCAGGTGCTGCCCGCCGGCTCGCAGCAGTTCACCGACGAGGTGGCGCAGAAGCTCAAGATACTGAAGGCGTGGGTGGACATGATAGCCATGAACGAGCGGGAGAAACTGAACGTCCACGACCTGGTGGCCAACTACGACGTGGACGGCGGCTCGAAGGTGAGCTACAGCGAGACCTTCGAGACCGAGTACAGCGTGTCGCAGTATATCAGTTATCCCTTCACCACTGCCGACTACTTCGGAACGGATGGCCAGAGTGATGACGACCGTACGGCTGCTGCCGCCGGTGTGATTCTTTCACAACCGGCACTGGCATCGCTCCTCAAACTTCTGGCTAAGACGATGAGTTTTGGTGGTACCAGCGAAAACGGCACCAGTGCAGGCAAAGCGGGAGAGAACAGCCTGGAGCTGAAGTTTGCCGGCACGTCATTCCAGTTCGGTATCAAGCCCGTGGCCGAATACACTTCCACTGGTACCTACGGCACGCAGCACAACTACAGCCGCAAGGAGAGTTTTAACCTCTCGATGGATGTGAAAAGCCATCTGAGCGTCGATGTGTACCGTGCCCACACACTAACGACCGACGGCCAGAGCGGCGACACAGGCAACTTCGACGTGTTCCGCAACGACAATTTCGACGATTGGATAGAGACCGTCAATAACCACATAGACGATGGAGTAGATTATAATCAGGTCATCTACCCCCACAACTTTGTCTATCGCACCCGTGGCGGTGCCACCCACGCGCCGTGGGAGGACGCCCGCTACACGGTGGCCTACCAGCCCGGCACGCCGCTCGACGAGCGCACGAAGAAAATCTGTAACCCCGTCATCACGCTCGACCGACAGAGCGTGAGCGGTGTAGCCATGGGCGAACCGGCACGCTTCAAGATGTACATCACCAACGAGAGCGAATGGCCCGAGGCGGCCACGGGTGGCCTGACCATGTACACCCTCTTCATGGACGGCGAGCACAACCCCAACGGCGCCAAGCTCTCCGTCGACGGCAGTCCGCTTAATGGCAACGGCATGAGCATCGTGCTCTATCCGGGTAAGGTGCTGGAGAAGACGCTGGAGGTGTATGCCGGCAGCGAGTTCGACTACGAGGGCCTGGTTGTCGGCGTGGCCTCCAGCTCCGACTGGATCAACACGCAGTGCAAGGTGGCCTTCGACGTGCACTACCTGCACGAGGCCGGTCCCGTGCTCATTGCCAGCCCGGGCGACAAGTGGGTGATGAACACCAACGCACAGTATGACGCTGAGCGCGGCTGGTTCCTGCCCGTCACCATCGAGGGCTTCGACAAGCACCAGCCCAACTTCGACCACATTGAGTTCCAGTACAAGGAGTCGCTGCGCGGCGAGGATGCGTGGACGAACCTCTGCTCCTTCTATGCCGACTCGACGCTGATGGCCCAGGCCAGCGGCGTGCGCGAGATGATTCCCGAGAACGGCAACATCGTGACGCAGTTCTACGGCGAGGGCCCCGTGACCGAGAAGGCCTACGACCTCAGGGCCGTGCTGTACTGCAGGAACGGAAATACGTTCCTCACCACGGCCTCGAAGGTGCTGAGCGGCGTGAAGGACACGCGGCGGCCGCAACTCTTCGGCACGCCGGAGCCCAAGAGCGGCGTGCTGACACTGGGCGACGACATCATCTTCAACTTTTCTGAGGACATAGAATACAACTACCTCAGTGCCATCACCAACTTCGAGGTGAAGGGCGAGGTGAACAACGACAACGTGTCTGAGGCCGTGAGCCTGCAGTTCGACGGCAAGGCCAGCGTGGAGACCGAGGCCCGGCGCAACTTCAGCGGCAAGAGTTTCACTATAGACCTCATGGTGAAGCCCGACGAGACGGGCCGCGACATGCCCCTCTTCTCGCACGGCACCAACGGCAAGCGGCTGCAGCTGTGGCTGACTTCAGACTACAGGCTGAAAGCCGTGGTGGACGACCAGACGTACACCTCTACGGAGGCCATCACCAAGGGCGGGTTCACGCAGATGGCACTCAGCATCGACGCGCAGCAGAACACCCTCACCTTCTACAACGGCGGCCTCGCCATCGGTACGCACACGCTGGCCGAGCCTTACAACGGCACGGGCACGCTCATCTTCGGGCGCACCAACGAGAACGACCCGACCGAGAGCACCTACTACGAGGGCCGCATGATGGAGGCCCGCCTGTGGTATCGCGCCATGACGGGCGGACAGATAGGCACCACCTATGGCTCGAAACGTCTGACGGGCTACGAGATGGGACTGGTGGACTACTACCCGATGAACGAAGGCACGGGCAACTATGCATTAGACAAGACGCAGGGTGCCAACGCCCAGCTGAAGGGCGCTTCGTGGGCCATGCCGCGCGGACTGTCGCTGCAAGTGGACTGGGACGACAAGGGCATTGGCCTGACGCAGGGCGCCCTGAACCGCACGGCCGAGCAGGACTACACGCTGATGCTGTGGTTCAAGACCGACGCGGAGGGCCGCGGCGTGCTGGTGGCCAACGGTGCCGGCAGTCGCGACGAAGTGAATGCCGAGAACCAGTTCTGTCTGGGCTTCGAAGCCGAAAAACTGCTCTACAAGACCCACGGCATGACGGTGGAAGTGCCGGGTGACTGGAGCGACGGCCAGTGGCACCATCTGGCCATGACGGTCAACCGCTCGTTCAACGTGGCGAATATCTACGTGGACCAGACGCTGCGCACCACCTTTGCGGCCGACTCACTGGGCGGCATCAGCGGCGGAGAGCCCCTCATCGGTGCTGCCCGCTCCAGCGTGACGGACGGCGAGGGTCACGTGTCGGTCATCGACACCCGCAACTGGCTGCGCGGCCACATCGACGAGCTGTGTCTGTTTGCCCAGGCACTGCCGCTGACGCTCATCCAGAGCTACGCCACCCGCAGCCCGAAGGGCGACGAGGCAGGGCTGCTGCTCTACCTCCCCTTCGACCAGCAGGAGCGGCAGAAGGACAACGACCTGGAGCTGGTGGCCTATCCCTACAGCCGGAAACTCATACTCGACGAAAACGGCGACGTGCGCTACGAGCTGGATCCCATGACGCAGCAGCCCACCACGACGCCGGTGCGCGACTATGTGTTCGTCGCCTCTGCCGACGAAATCCTGGCCCACATCACCAACGAGACGGCGGCCCCCGTCGTTCCCAACGAGGAACTGAAGAACCTGAACTTCAGTTTCGTGGGCAAGGACAACCAGCTCTTTGTGGGCCTCAACGAGAGCAATGCCCGCCTGAACCGCCGCAACATCTACGTGACGGTGCGCGACGTGGAGGACCGCAACGGCAACGCCATGGCCTCGCCGCAGACGGCCTGCTACTACGTGACGAACAGCTCGCTGCAATGGCTCAGCAACCGCACTGAGCGCACCGTGCGCTACGCCGAGGAACGGGAGCTGTGGTTCACCGTCTGCAACAGCAGTGCCGCCAACCACACGTACACCATCGAGAACTGCCCCACGTGGCTCGTGCTCGACAAGTACACCGACCGCATCGCTCCGCAGGACATCGCGTCGGTCACGGGCACGCTGAGCAAGGACCTGAACGTAGGCACGTATGACGAGGTGCTCTACCTGACCGACGAGGAGGGTGTCAGCGAACCGCTCTACCTGACGCTGACCGTGGAGGCCGACCAGCCCGACTGGGCGTGGAGCGTGAGCAGCGACCTCTTAGAGAACTCGATGAACATTGTGGGCCGCGTGTATGTGAACGGCGAGATCGACATCGACAGCCGCGACATCGTGGGCGTGTTCGACCGCCAAAACGTGTGCCACGGTTTTTCAAACGTGAGTTACTCGGCACGGACGGGCGAGAGCAATCTCTACTTGACGGTGTATGACAATCAGACCAGCGGCCGCGACCTCTACTTCAAGCTGTGGCAATACGCCACGGGCCGCGAACTGCAGCTGACGGCTGACGGCGGATTGACCCTCACCTTCCAGAACAACACCGTGGTAGGCACCGACACGCCCGTGCGCTTCGAGGGCGGCAACCTCTACGTGCAGACCTTCGACCTGAAGGAGGGTTGGAACTGGGTGTCGTTCAACGTGGCAAGCGAGCGCCTGTTCAACCTGAACAACCTGCTCGACGGACTGCCCTGGAAGGAGGGCGACGTGCTGACCGACATGAACAGCGACGTGACGCTGGTCTATACCGCTGGGCACTGGCTGGCATCGGAGAACCCGCGTAACATCATCCTCTCGCCGCGTAAGGCCTACGCCATCAAGGTGCAGGAGGACATCAAGTTCCCCATTGCCGGCAGCATCATCAAGGCCGACGACGAGCGTACCATCGACCTGAAACAGGGATGGAACGGCATTGGCTACACACCGATGCTGAACCTGCCTATCGAGACCGCCCTGAGCGACTACTACGACAAGGCAGAGGCGGGCGACGTCGTCAAGAGCCACAATGAGTTTGCCTACTTCACCATTTCGGGCGGCGTGGGCCGCTGGCGCGGCAGTCTGGAGTACATGAAGCCGGGCGAAGGCTACATGCTGCTGCGCAAGGGTGCAACGGAGGCCAGCTTCCGCTATCCGTTCTACGAGCCAGGCAGCACGTTTATCGACCAGTGGTCGTATAGCACCGCTTCCAGGGCTGCCGCTCCGGCAAGAGCCAAGACCACGATGAGCGTAAGTGCCGTGGTGGAGGGCTTCGACGTGGAAGAGGGCGACCGCCTGCTGGCCTTTGCCGATGGCGAACAAGTAGGTGAAAGCCTCACCCCCGGCCCCTCTCCAAAGGGCGAGGGGAGTATATACTACCTGAGTATCGCTGGTGATGAGCAGCAGGGCATCTGGTTTGGCATTGAGCGCGACGGCGAGATTGTCGCCGCTACTAACGAGCAGATGACCTTCACGGCCAATGCCGTTATCGGCAGCCCTGACGAGCCGACAAAGATCAGTTTCGTCAAGACTGACCGCGAGGACGGCAAGTGGTACAGCGTGAGCGGCGTCCAACTGCTCAAGCGCCCCATTCAGAGTGGTGTATATATTTATAATGGTAAAAAAATCGTGATAAAGTAAGACATGAACAAGAACATTTTATATTCGACTGCCATCCTGCTGGCAAGCCTCACCCTTGGGGCTTGCAGCAGCGATGACGATGAGCCGTCGGGCTATAGCGTGGAGACCGTCAGCGAAGCCCCTGTGTGGCAGGTGGATTACAGCGGCAACGAGAGCCGCCCCGACTGGCAGGAACCCAATGCAGGCGACTTTGAGAACTGGACGGTGATGCTGGTGCAACTGGAGGACGAACTAAAGCCCTACGCCTCGAAGGACGACATGATGGCCTTCTTCGTCTACGACGACCTGCGCGGACTGGCCACGCCTGCCGTCAACGTGCAGGAAGGTGAGCCGGACGTCACCCGCTACCTGATGAAGGCCTTCGGCAACGAAAACGGGCAGGCAGAGTTGGAGGTCACACTCCGATACTATTGCAGCCGGCTGAAGCAGGTTTTTGCGCGTACCAGTCATATCCGGTACAACGTAGGCGAGGTCTACGGCATCGACGAACCGCTGGTGCCGCAGTTCACCCTCGGCTCGTCGAAATATCCGGTGATGACCAATCTCATCATCACAGCCGCCGACCTGCAGGCCATCGACGTGCCCTTTGCCGATGGCGACCTGCTGGCTGCCTTCGTCGGTGACGAGTGTCGTGGCACTTGTCAACTGGACCATCTGACCACGTATCCGATGACGCTTCCCGTCCTCGGCAGAGAGGAGCACGAGGGCTATACCCTGAAGTACTATCAGGCTGCCTCACGGCGCATCTATACTTTATCAAAACGATTCTGACATGACAACACATCTCTTACAACATCGGCAAGAACTCGCTCTATAGCGGTGCCAACACCAAAATCATCCAGTAAGCAATGAGACGTAAATACCAGCAACCCCAGACCGTCGCAGTCCTGCTGCAAGGCCAAGTACACCTGATGAGCGGCAGCAATCAAGTAAACGACTATCAGAAAGGCTCCGACATCAATGTCGGTGACGATGACGATTAAATAGCCCTTTAACATTTCACACGGACTTTCATACGTACAGGGTTAGGTGGTGAGCCGTTTTCGCAAAAAAAGGTTCTGCCGTTTAAAGGCTTTCTGGCGCACTGCCTCTCTCTGATATTGGTAGGAGCCCAAAGTGCCGTATGCTCATCGAAGAAGAACGAGCCACAGAAATGCGGCTCGTTCTTCTTAGATGTAGCGGGAGCCGGGATTGAACCGGCGACCTCATGATTATGAATCATGCGCTCTAACCAGCTGAGCTATCCCGCCATCTGCTCGTAAGCGGGTGCAAAAGTACTACTTTTAATCGAGATTTGAAAAGGGTGGGCAGAGAAAATGCTGGGGTTTAACATTTTTTACGAGTTGGGGTGCATTTTTTCGTGTGCCTGCTCTTGCTTTTCGCTTCTTTTTCGTACCTTTGTAGCCGAAATTATAAATAAAAAATGAACGCCCCCGTGCGGGCGGTACAACGATAAGAATGACATGCGGAAACAAAGATTGAGCCTGGAATATCCACTGACGGCGCGCAAGCCTGACCTGCTCTGGCAACTCATCAGCACCGACCACGGTATGGAGCGGTGGCTGGCCGACAGGGTGGTCGAGGAGAATGAGGTGCTGCACCTCACATGGGGTGAGCCGTGGGGCGAGCATCACACCATGCATGCCCGCATCGTGGAACGAGAGAAGAACAGTCATCTGCGCCTGCAGTGGGTGGACGAGGAGGAACCAGAGGCCTACTGGGAGATACGCATCGGCCAGAGCGAACTGACGGAGGAACTTTGCCTCTGCGTGGTGGACTATGCGATGGCTGAGGACCTGGATGACCTGCACGACCTGTGGGACGGCAATTTGGACCGCCTGCATCAGTCGAGCGGATTCTGATGTCATGCTGAGAATCAAGAGACTGGACATTTTCATTGCCAAACAGTTCGGACTGCTGTTTGTGGGAGCCTTCTTCATCTGCCTGTTTGTGCTGATGATGCAGTTCCTGTGGCGCTATGTGGACGAACTGATCGGCAAGGGCCTGACGCTCGACGTGCTGGCCCAGTTCTTCTGGTATATGGGTCTGCTGCTGATGCCGCAGGCCTTTCCCCTGGCCATCTTGCTGTCGTCGCTCATTGCCTACGGCAACCTGGGCGAGAGCAGCGAACTGACGGCCATCAAGGCTGCCGGCATCTCGCTGATGCAGTCGATGCGCTCGCTGATTGTCATCGTGGTCTGCATAGCCGGGCTGTCCTACTATTTCCAGGAGGTGATAGGCCCGATGGCCAACAAGCAGTTTGCCCAACTGCTCATCTCGATGAAGCAGAAGAGCCCGGAACTGGAGATACCCGAAGGCATCTTCTACGACGGTCTGCCGAACACCAACCTGTATGTGCAGCGCAAGGACATGCAGACGGGCAAACTCTACAACATCATGATCTATCGCCAGTCGGGCTCCTACGAGGATCAGGCCATCATCCTGGCCGACTCGGGCATGCTGCAGTCGACGGCCGAGAAGAAGCACCTGCTGCTGACGCTGTGGAGCGGCGAGTGGTTTGAGAATATGCGCTCGCAGGACATTGGCGGCACGGCCGAGGTGCCCTATCGCAGGGAGACTTTTTGCCATAAGCAGATACTGATAGACTTCGACAGCGGCTTCAACCTGGCCGACGGCGACAACATCAGCGGCAGTGCCAAGGCCAAGAGCACGAAGAAGATACTGCACGACCTGGACTCCATCAATCAGTTCAACGACTCGGTGGGCCACCGCTTCTACGAAGAGGCCCGCTTCTATGCCCTTCGAATGCCCACCTACACGGCCTCCGACTCCGCCAAACTGGAGGAGGCCGTCAGCGCTGGCGAGGTGGAGGACTTCGACACGCTCTATGCCCGTCTGAGCGAGGGGCAGTTGAGGGAGGTGAGCACCACGGCAGCCCGCAATGCCCAGTCGGCCCTGAACGACGTGACGATGAAGTCGGACTATGCCCGCTATCTGCACCGCCAGGCCCGCATGCACCAGATAGAGGTGGTGGGCAAGATCACGCTGGCCCTCTCGTGCATCATCTTCTTCTTCATAGGCGCACCTCTCGGTGCCATCATCCGCAAGGGTGGGCTGGGGGTGCCGGTCATCATCTCGGTCGTCGTCTTCATCGTGTACTACATCTTCGAGAATTCCGGCGTGCGCATGGCCCGTGACGACAACTGGGCCGTGTGGTTCGGCACAACCATCTCGACGATGGTGCTCGCGCCGTTGGCCGTGTTCTTCACCTACAAGGCCAACAACGACTCGACCGTGTTCAACGTCGATGCCTACCGCCTGCTGATGATGCGGATGCTGGGCCTGCGCCAGAAGCGCAACATCACCCGCAAGGAGGTGATCATCGACGATCCCCGCTACCGCGAGGATGCCGACAGGCTGCAGCAGATCAGCAGCGACATCCGCGCCTACTCCGAGGAGCACAGCCTGCTGCACTGGCCGTCGCCCATCAAGGTATTCTTCCACCCCGGTGACGACCACCAGATAGAGTACATCAGCGACCAGTTGGAGGATATCATCGAAGACCTGTCGTACAGCCGCGACCGTACCATCCTGCACGAACTGAACCACTATCCCATACTGGCCACCCATGCCCACACCCGGCCCTTCCGCCGCAAGTGGATGAACATTGTGGCAGGACTCATCCTGCCGTTGGGCATCTTCTTCTACATCCGTATGCTCCGCTTCCGTCTGCGCCTCTACAAAGACCTGCGCGACATTCTGGCCACCAGCGAGAAGATAGTGCCCCGTGCACTGGAACTGGCCCCCAGCGAACAACAACCCGTAACAACAACTACTACAGAAGAAACAGAGAATATATGAGCGAATTCAAACTGAACACCATAGCCGAGGCTATCGAGGATTTCCGTGAGGGCAAGTTTGTCATCGTCGTCGACGATGAGGACCGTGAGAACGAGGGCGACCTGATCTGTGCCGCCGAGAAGATCACGCCCGAGATGGTCAACTTCATGCTGAAATATGCCCGTGGCGTGCTCTGTGCACCCATCACCATCAGCCGCAGCGAGGAACTGGACCTGCCCCGACAGGTCAGCGAGAACACCTCGGTGCTGGGCACCCCCTTCACCATCACCGTCGACAAACTGGAGGGCTGCACCACCGGCGTCTCGGCCCACGACCGCGCCGCCACCATCCGGGCCCTGGCCGATCCCGCCAGCACCCCGCAGACCTTCGGCCGTCCGGGCCACATCAATCCGCTCTATGCCCAGGACAACGGCGTGCTGCGCCGCAGCGGCCACACCGAGGCTGCCGTCGACCTGTGCAAGTTGTCGGGACTCTATCCCGCCGGTGCCCTGATGGAGATCATGAACGACGACGGCACCATGGCCCGTATGCCCGAACTGCAGGTTTTTGCACGCGAGCACAGCCTGAAGATCATCACCATCAAGGACCTCATCGCCTTCCGCCTCCAGCAGGAGTCGCTCATCGAGGTGGGGCAGGAGGTGGACATGCCCACGGAGTATGGCCACTTCCGCATCATACCCTTCCGCCAGAAGTCCAACGGACAGGAGCACTTCGCCCTGATCAAGGGCCAGTGGCAGGAGGACGAGCCCATCCTGGTGCGCGTTCATTCTTCCTGCATGACGGGCGACATTCTGGGCTCGCGCCGCTGCGACTGCGGCGAGCAACTTCACCGTGCCATGCAGAAGATAGAGCAGGAGGGCCGCGGCGTCATTGTCTACATGCAGCAGGAGGGCCGCGGCATCGGCCTGATGAACAAACTGGCTGCCTACAAACTGCAGGAAGAGGGCTACGACACCGTGGACGCCAACCTCTGCCTGGGCTTCAAGGCCGATGAGCGCGACTACGGCTGCGGCGCCCAGATGCTGCGCCACCTGGGGGTCCACAAGATGCGCCTGATGACCAACAACCCCGTGAAGCGCGTCGGACTGGAGGCCTACGGCCTGGAGATTGTGGAGAACGTGCCCATCGAGGTGACGCCCAACGAGTACAACCTGCGCTACCTGAAGACCAAGCAGCAGCGCATGGGGCACACGCTTCATCTTTGAAAGGGGAAAAGGTTAAAAAGTTAAAAAGTGACACGTTTCTTTCGTAATCACGAAATATTTGAGTACTTTTGCACGTTGAAATAAACAAATCGAACGAAAATGGGACAACTATCTAACCGCTTGCAGCGACTGGCCCCCTCGGCCACGCTGGCAATGTCGCAGAAAAGTTCTGAGATGAAGGCTCAGGGCATCGACGTGATTAACATGAGCGTGGGCGAGCCCGACTTCAATACGCCCGACCATATCAAGCAAGCCGCCAAACTGGCCATCGATGAGAACTATTCGCGCTATTCGCCCGTGCCCGGCTATCCCGACCTGCGTCAGGCCATCGCCCGCAAACTGGAGCGCGAGAACCAGTTGCACTACACGCCGGCCGAGATCCTGGTCAGCAACGGTGCCAAGCAGAGCGTCTGCAACACCGTGATGGCACTGGTCAACCCCGGCGAGGAGGTTATCATCCCTGCTCCCTATTGGGTCAGTTATCCCCAGATGGCCCTGCTGGCCGGCGGCACGCCCGTGTTTGTCGAGGCCACCTTCGAGCAGAACTTCAAGATGACGCCCGAGCAACTCGAGGCCGCCATCACCCCCAAGACCCGCCTGCTGATCCTCTGTTCGCCTAGCAACCCCACGGGCTCGGTCTATAATAAAGAGGAACTACGCGCACTCGCGAACATTATATTAAAGCATGACGACCTCTACGTGCTGGCCGACGAGATCTACGAGCACATCAACTACGTGGGTCGCCACGAGTCTATCGCCCAGTTCCCCGGCATGAAGGAGCGCACCATCATCGTCAACGGCGTCAGTAAGGCCTATGCCATGACCGGCTGGCGCATCGGCTATATAGCCGCCCCCGAGTGGATTGTCAAAGGTTGCAACAAACTGCAGGGCCAGTACACCAGCGGCCCCTGCTCCGTCAGCCAGAAGGCTGCTGAGTTTGCCTACACCCAGAGCCAGCAGTGCGTGGAGGATATGCGCCAGGCCTTTGAGCGCCGTCGCAACCTGATTGTCGAACTGGCCAAGCAGATTCCCGGACTGGAGGTCAACGTGCCCGAGGGTGCCTTCTACCTCTTCCCCAAGTGCTCGAGTTTCTACGGCAAGAAGACGCCCGACGGGGCCCTGATTGCCAACAGCACCGACCTGGCCATGTATCTGCTGGAGACGGGCCATGTGGCCACCGTCGGAGGCGATGCCTTCGGCGACCCCGACTGCTTCCGCATGAGTTATGCCACCAGCGATGACAACATCCGCGAGGCCATGCGCCGCATCGGCGACGCCCTTGGCAAATTGAAATGAAAAACGGACCGGGCAGGCGGGAAAAACTTAAAAAACAAGTTAAAAGTCGTTAATCCCTGCCGAAGTCCGCATTTATTTACTATCTTTGCGAGGTCAAAATGCCCATTGAACCTCTTCAGTGGTGCATTGTTGGCACGTGACGAATGCTATAGAAAACAATTGTAACTTAAATTTTTAATAACTTAAAACTCAAAAAACAAACAATTATGGCAACAACACAAGCCGCTGCTCCTGCAGCAAAGAAAGCCCCTAAGGCTCAAGGTACAAGTAGCATTGGTATCAAGGATGCTATTTGGGTAATCGTTATTTGCGCCGTTATCGCATTCCTCAACTTCTTCCTCAACTTCGGTCAGTCCGGAAACTTCGAGGGTGGCGACTCTGCCGGTGCTCCTCTGAACATCTGGGGTACCATCTACAAGGGTGGTATCATCGTGCCTGTCATCCACACCCTGTTGCTCACCGTCATCTTCATGGCCATCGAGCGCGTGCTCGCTCTGAGCAAGTGTATCGGTAAGGAGAAACTGGCTACCTTCCTGGCTAAGATCAAGGCCGACCTGAAGGCCCTCAACTTCGACGCTGCTCTGCAGCACTGCAACGCACAGGGTGGCAGCGTGGCCAACGTCGTTCGCGCTACCGTCATGGCTTACAAAGAGGCTGATGCCGCTCAGGGCGTGAAGAAAGAGGTGAAGATCGCACGCATCCAGGCTGCCCACGAAGAGGCTATCGCCGTTGAGATGCCCACGCTGACCATGAACCTCCCCATCATCGCTACCATCGTTACGCTGGGTACTCTGACCGGTCTGCTCGGTACTGTGGTTGGTATGATCAAGTCATTCCAGGCTCTGGCTCAGGGCGGCGGCGGTGACTCTGTCGAACTGTCTGCAGGTATCTCTGAGGCTCTGATCAACACCGCCTTCGGTATCGGTACCTCTTGGCTCGCCGTTGTGTCTTATAACTTCTTCACCAACCGCATCGATAAGATTTCGTTTGCACTGGACGAGATTGGTTATTCACTTGCTCAGACCTACAACGCTACACACGCAGATGAGGCTTAATTTTGTCTAACCCTTTAAACTGATTACTACTATGGGTAAGATAAAAATTAAGAAGAACGATGTCTGGATCGACATGACGCCGATGTCGGACGTGATGGTGCTTCTGCTCACATTCTTCATGCTGAGTGCAAACTTCGTGAAGAATGAGGTCGTGAAGGTCGTTACGCCTGCATCGCAGACCATGGCGAAGGTACCGTCTTCTGCCACGCTCGATATCACTATCGACCCCGAGGGCAGAGTGCTGGTGGCCACAGACAAGACCGTGACGATGGAGAAGGCTCTCGAGCAGATGCTCCGCGAGCGTGAGACCACCCTCACGGCAGACCAGAAGAAGGCTTTCCTGGCCGAGACACAGATTGGTGTGCCTGTGAAGAACCTCCCCCAGTACCTCGACATGACGCACGAGGAGCAGGTGAAGGTGCTCAAGACCACCGGTATCCCGACCGATAGTATGCAGACTCGCGAAGACAAGATGAGCGAGTTCCAACTCTGGGTGAAAGCGATGAAGAGCGGTTACAAGGAGTGGTACAACGACCTCTCGGACGCTGACAAGACCGAGGTCTCTGCCACCAAACTCGAAATCTGCATCAAGGCTGACAAGCAGACTCCCTACAGTGCTGTCAAGATGGTCATCGCCGAGTTGCAGGACATCAACGAGAGCCGCTACAAGTTGGTTACACAGTATAAAAAATTGGAGGAATAAGGTATGGCTAAGAAAAAAGAAAGCAAGCAGAAAAAGATGAATGTCCGCGTCGACTTCACGCCGATGGTGGATATGATGATGCTTCTTATTACCTTCTTCATGCTGTGTACGTCACTGGCTAAGCCTCAGGCCATGCACCTGACCATGCCTGCCAAGGACGACAACATGACCGCTGAGGATAAGGATAAGTCGAAGACAGAGCAGACCATCACGATCTATCTGGCTGACGGCGACAGACTCTACTACTACATCGTCGACAAGAAGGAAGACTTCGGCAACCCCGAGTTCCTGAAGGAGACCACATGGGGTAAGGAAGGCATCCGCGAGGTGCTCCGCAACCACCGTCACGCTCCCACCAAGGTGCTCATGGACGCCAAGGATCAACTGGACAACTGGTTCAACGCACTGCCCAAGTCGCAGCAGGAAGCCAACGACTCTGTCTACAACCGCGCTATGATCATGATCAAGAAGGGTCACGTAGACATCGTACACGACAACCAACTCGACAAGCAGCGCTATGAGAAGGTGGATCAGGACATGAAGAACTATGAGGAGAAGGACATGGTGCCCACACTGGCTGTGAACATCAAGCCCCTGGACAACTCTTCGTACGACAACCTTGTCACGATTCTGGACGAAATGCAGATTTGCTGTATCGGTAAGTACGTGATCGATAAGATCAACGACAAGGATATGCCGATACTGACAGAGAATGGCATCACTATTGAATAACCCATTAAAACGGAAAGAACTATGTCAAAGATAGATCTATTAGACCAAAAATGGATTGACCTCGTCTTCGAAGGTAAGAATGAGGCTTATGGTGCCTATGCCATCCGTCAGAGCACAAACAGGCGCAACCTGTGGGCTATGCTCGCACTCATCGCAGGTCTGATCACCATCGTTGCCACCTTCCTGCTGGTCAACGTGGCCTCCAACGCCATTGCTGCTGCCCGCGCAGAGCATGAGACCGAGGTCACCCTTGAGCAGATTGAAGAGGAGATGGAGGAGGAGAAGGATGACGAGGAAATCGTCTACGATATCCAGGAACTCGAGCAACTCGTGGCTGAGGAGACCGTGATGAACTCTGAGAAGTTCACCGCCTACGAAATGGAAGATGACGCACCCGAGCAGGTGACGAAGACTCAGGACGAAGTCGCCCAGAGTGACGTGGCCATCGGTGCCATCGACTACGACCAGGGTAGTGACGAGGCAGAGCACGTGCTGAAGGTGAATGAGAAAGTGGTGGACGAGGTTCCGCCCGCAGTAGAGGAAACCAAGGTGTTCGACGTGGTGGAGCAGATGCCTCGCTTCCCCGGCGACAATGGCGACGGTGCCGTGCTGAACGGCTGGCTGAGCAAGAACCTGCGCTATCCTCCTATTGCTGAGGAGAATGGTATCAAGGGACGTGTGGTCTGCCAGTTCGTGGTAGAGCGCGACGGTTCGATCAGCGACATCAAGGTGGTGCGCTCGGTTGACCCCTCACTCGACAAGGAGGCTGTCCGCGTCATCAAGGCCATGCCTAAGTGGATCCCCGGCAAGCAGAACGGCTCGTCCGTGCGTGTGAAGTTCACCTTGCCCGTCACATTCACTCTTCAGAGTTAATTTGCACAGATGATTATGATGAAGCAATTCAGGAATACCCTTGGTTTATTCATTGGATTGACACTCTTTACAGGCTTGTTCCCCTCTTGCGGGGGGAACAGGCCTTCTGATAATACCTATAAGGAGGCAGCACGCTACTTCGCTGCCGACGAAAGCCTGAGTCCCGTCATCAACGAGGAACTCGACATCTTCCTGATGAAGAGCAAGCGAGACTCCATCTACCCGCTCTACATCAGCGAGCAGGAGGCCATCGACAAACTGATGAACCAGGAGGTCTTCCTGGTCTTCACCACACGCGGCCTCACACCCGACGAAGAAAACACGCTCAAAGCACAACAATACCGGCCCCGCGTCATCACCCTGGCCTACGATGCGCTGGCCCTCATCGTCAACAAGGCCAACCCCGACACACTCATCAACGTGGACAACTTCCGCCGCATCATGTCCGGCGAGGTCACCAAGTGGAAGGAACTCTATCCGGACAGCCGCCTGGGCGACATCCGCGTGGCCTTCGACAATCCTAAGTCGAGCACCGTGCGCTATGTGGTCGACTCCATCATGCAGGGCACACCGCTGAAGACCGACGGCAACGTGCGTGCCGCCATGACCAGTGCCGAGGTGGTGGAGTATGTGGAGAACCACGAGAATGCCATCGGCGTGGTGGGCAGCATCTGGCTCAACGACCAGCGCGACACCACCAACCTGACCTATGGCCGCAACATCACCGTGATGAAGGTGGGCCGCTCAGAGGAGATCACCCGCGACAATACCTACAAGCCCTCGCAGTGGAACATCGCCTACGCCTACTATCCCTTCATCCGCACCATCTATGCCCTCTGCATCGACCCGCGCAGCGACGGCGTGCCCCGTGCCTTTGCCAACTTCTGCTGGCTGCCCAACCCGGGGCAACTCATCTTCTTCAATGCCGGCCTCTTCCCCGGACGTGCCGACTATTCCGTACGCGACGTGGTCATACATTGAGATTAAACCAAACGAGAATATCTTCATCAAAAAAACATACAGAGTGTCTAACCAAATCAGAAAAGAAAAGGTAAGATTATGAAAGCAATCAAATATTTAGTAATGAGCGCCCTGCTGATGGGTTTCAGCACGGCCGCAGTGGCACAAGACGGCACAGCAGCCGACATTGATGCCGTAAAGAACCTTGTGAAGGCAAAGCCTGCCGACTATGCCAAGCAGATTAAGAACTATGTCAAGGCCAACAAGAAGAACAACGAGAATCTCGTAGCCATCGGCCGCGTGCTGATGGAGGCTGAGGACTACGACAACGCCCGCCAGTTCTGCACTCAGGCCCTGGCCAACAGCAAGAACACCTATGCGCCGGCCTACGTGCTGCTGGGCGACATCGCTGCCATGAAGGAAGACGGCGGCGAGGCTGCCATCAACTACGAGCAGGCCATCTATGCCGACCCCAAGGCTCCCGAGGCCTACCGCAAGTATGCCACCGTCTATCGTAAGATCGACCCGGAGGGTGCCGTGCAGAAACTGGAAGACCTGCGCCGTGTGCGTCCCGACTATCCCGTCGACGCCCTCATCGGCCACATCAACTACCTGTCGCTCCGCTATGGCAAGGCCAACGAGGCCTATTCGAAGGTGCCCGTCGACCAACTCAAGCGCATGGACTTCATCGAGTATGCCATGTCCAACTACCACGGACGTCAGTACGACAAGGCCCTCGAGATCGTGAAGGCCGGTCTGGCCAAGGAGCCCCTCAACGGCACCATGAACCGCATCGCCATGATGTGCAGCAACGAGACCAAGCAGTTCCCCGAGGCCCTCAAGTATGCCGAGACCCTCTTCACCAAGGTGGACAAGGACAGCATCACCATCAACGACATCGACTATCAGAACTATGGTAAGGCCTACTTCGGCAACAACCAGTTCCAGGAGGCCATCGACAAGTTCAAGGCCGCCCTCGCACTGCCTGCTGAGGACAAGAGCCTTCACGCCGACCTCTACAAGGGCATCTCCGACTCCTACAAGGGCATGAAGGACTTCCCCAATGCCATCGAGAGTTACAAGCAGTTCCTCGAGGCAAAGGCTGATGCCGACGCTACCGACTATGCCGGTCTGGGCATACTGAACAACAGCCACGCCCGCGCCCTGCAGGGTGAGGAGAAGATGGCTGCCTTCGCCCGTGCCGACGAGGCCTATGCCAACCTCATCGCCAAGTTCCCCGATGCCGAGGAGTATGGCCTGTGGCAGCGTGGACGTATCAACGCCCAGATGGACGCCGACCTGTCGAAGGGTCAGGCCAAGCCCTACTTCGAGCGTCTGGCCGAACTGGTGAAGGCTCACGAGACCATCGACGACACCGACAAGGGCCGTCTCTTTGATGCCTATTCCTATCTGATGCGCTACTACGTGAAGAACAAGGACAGCAAGGCTGCCTACGAGAACGCACTCAAACTGCAGGAACTGCAGCCCGACGACGCCGAGATCAAGAAGGTGGTCGAGGCTCTGGAGAAGGCTGCCAACTAATAGATAGTTTATCCCACAAAATAAGGGCTGCGCACCGTCGCAGCCCTTATTTTTTTGCGCTAATTCCTTCCAAATCACAAAAAATTGCGCATTTTTTCTTAAAATTCTTTGGCGATTCAGAAATTATGTTTATCTTTGCACCCGAAATGCCTGCTCATGAGAGGGTGGGCACGTTAAAACAACATCGATGGAACGAGACCTGAGGGCAGTTGTACGCCCAGTCTCGAAAGGACGTTTTCTTAACGTTACTGTCTGTACGTTCAAATCTAGCAACTTTGAATCTTAATGCAGCGGTGATGCAACAAGAAGCGTCCGCGTGGGTTGATTTTATATCTCCCTGCGGCCATATTCCCTTCTTATATATATAATAAGGTGTATGCCACAAGATAGGCATACTATCTTTGCGTATATAGACCAGTCGGGCGTATATAGGCCGTAGTGTGTGCATATATATCGCTCGGCGTGGGCAGGCTTTACGTTGCTTATCCTCATTAAGGGGCAATGCTAGAGCCTGAACGTAGGGATAAGCGCGGAGAGATACATACTCCCACGTCTTTTTTGTTTCCATGAGTTTACAGATTTGAACCGCCAGTTTGGGGAGGAACTGGCTGGCACCTCTGTGTGCTCATCTCAAAGCAATTGTTGGGAAACAAAGAAGACAAGATATCATTTTTATCAATTAATCATTTTATTAACAAATTAAAAACAATTCAATTATGAGAAAAAATTTTCTTATTTTGATGCTGTTGTCTCTCTTGCCATTGGCAGGATGGGCGGCTGATGACATTAGCACCGCTACTGTCACGCTTAACCGTACCCAGTTGGACTATACGGGTAAGGCCACTGCCCCTAGTATCACTGCTGCTGCAATTGGCGAGACCGACATTCTCAGCGCGATTGGTTCAACAATCGACATTAAGTTTTACACCAAGGCTGCTGATGGCACCTATACTGAAACCGCAGCAGTGAGAAATGCCGGTGACTATGCTCTCTCACTTGTACCCGTATCAGGTAAAGATACCTATACGGGTGAGTCTCCAAAGTTTGACTTCACCATCCTTCCTGGTACTCTGCACATCACGCTGAAGGATGCAGAGAAGGTCTATGGTGATCCCGACCCCACTCAGTTGGAGTACACATGGGATGACCAGAGCGAGTTGAAGGGTGATGACGACGTGAACAACACCGTACTTACCTTCAAGACCCTGACCCGCGACACTGAGGCCGCCACTAAGGAGTTGGTAAATGCAACCCACCAGTACACCAGTGTTGTGGTGACTACCGACAATTACACTGTTGAGATATCCAACAGCACACTGCCGAAGTTGGTCATCAGCAAGGCTGAACTGACTGCTACAATTGGTGATGGCTCACCTGTTAAGATTTTCTACGGTGAGGCCAATCCTACGCTCAACACTACTACCGTAAACTTTAGTGGTTGGAAGATGAGCGAGACTGATAAGCAGAAGGCTGCTATTTTGGCTGATGCTAACTTCAACTACACCCAGAATGAGACAAACGCCAATGCAGACAAAGATGGTGAACTTCTGAGTGGCATTACAACTGGTTACACCATGACCTTCACGGGCTTCAACCTGGACAACTACGAGGTAAAGATGCCTAGCACTCAGACGATGTACATCAAGCAGATTGAACTTGCTGCTGCTCCTGCTAAAACTCCTGACGATGGAAAGAACTACTTCGTTTACACTGCAGATGCTAATGCCATCACCTATAATGGTACAAAGCAGACTCCCGCTCCCACTATCAAGTACTTCGACCGTCAGGGCGTGGAGCACATTCTTGCGATGGGTGACAAGAAGGATTATACTATGTCTTATGCTGGTGGAGAAGAAGCAACCCGTAGCATCAATGCAGGCACCTACACTGCTACTGTAAACGCTGTTGCTGGTAGTAACTACTCTGGTACACTGGCAGTCAGTGCTCTTAACTACACGATTGGCAAGAAAGATCTGTATGTCTATGTACAGAGTGACGAGAAGAAATACGATGGCACTTCATTCTCTAATCCTAAGTTTGAGTACAACACGCTTGCCGCCAAGGATAACACTGAAACCTTTAAGAAAGCCATTACTGGTGTGAGCCTTGCTTACAAGAAGGTAAACGGCAAGGATGTTACTGATATTCAGAAGAAGAGCGTTGGTTCATACACTGTTTATCCTGTGATTGCTGATGGTGAAGGAAGCAATCTGAACACTAACTACACTCCCATTGCTCTGGAAAATGGTAAGTACACCATCAAGGCCCGTCCTGTTACTGTGACTGCAAAGGCTCAGACCATCAAATATGGTGGTAGCATTGATGACACTGTTACTGACCAAGTTGATATCCAGGCTAAGGATGAAGATAAGAGCGAGGGTATTTTGAACGATACTGATAAGGGAATTCTTCAGGGAATGATTGAACTCTCTCTGATTGATGGCAGTTACCCTGTTAAGGATACAGCCTATGAGAAGGTGATTAAAGTAGCAGAGAAGTCTTCACTTACTAATGATCAGAAGGCGCTTAAGGCTAACTATTCATTTAATTATGTAGGTGGTAATCTGACTGTCACGGGTTCTGAATATACACTGATTGCTCAGAATAAGTCCATCACTTATGGTGATAAATATGCTCTGACCGACTTCACCGCCATCTCTACTGCAGAGGATCCTGCCAAGACCGTCACCTTCGAGGTTTACAACAGTGATGGTAGCCAGAAACTGAATACTCTACCCACAGACCAGGGTACTTATACCATCAAGATTGTGAAGGACGATGCTTACAAGCCCAATGCCAACTATTCTTCTATTAACTACGTTGATGGTTCTCTTACGATTGCCAAGAAGGTTGTTACTGTCGTTGCTAGCGATGTGACAGTCAACAAGGGTGCCACTGAGGCTGACCTGAACACGCTCGGTGCAAGCAGCGTAACATTCACTGGCAAACTGGCCAATGACGTTATTGCCTATAAACTTGAATATGTTAAGACTGCAACCGACAAGACCGACTCTTCCACGAAACTCTTCGATGACGACGATACTATGCAGGAAGGTGAGTTTGCTGGTGGTTACAAGATTGTTGCTCTTCCCGATGCCGAGAAGAAGGCTGGTGTAACATACGCTAACGATAACTATCAGTTCAAGTTCTCTACAGGTGATGCTCAGGATAAGGTTGAGGATGCTTCTGCGGTTGGTAAACTGATTGTTGCTGGTGCCGATGCGCTGACTATCAACGCTCAGGCCGATGCTGCTGACATTGCAAACATCCTGACTGTTGCTGACGGTAAGACCTACGACTTGACCATCACCAACCATCGCACATTGCGTGGTGGCAAGTGGTACACCATGGTTCTGCCGTTCGACATCACGGTTGCCAAACTGTCTGCTGCCATGAAGCCCGCTGCTACAACAGATGAGCCTAATCCCGTTGGATATGCTATTGTCAACACGCTTTCTGATACGTCTACCTCCGACGATATTGTGTTCAACCTCTGGATGAGCAATTTGAATGCTAACGAGCCGTTCCTGATTAAGACAGCCGTGGACATTGACCTGGCGAAGGTTAAGATTAATGGTAAGATCAGTAAGGTAAAGATTGACGATCCTTCTGTAACAGCAGGAACTGTTAAGTTCACCGGTCTGTACGGAACAAAGGCTGATTTGTCAAACACTGAGCGCTCTATCATCAAGGATGAGTGGTACACCAATCATACCGGTATCAACCTGCGTGCCTTCGAGGCTTACCTCAGCGGTTGCAGTGCTAAGGCTCGCATCTTCATCGAGGATATCGACGAAAACGGCACTACAGCCATCAAGGAACTGAACGCCCAGACGATGACTGCTACTACTGTTGACGGCTGGTACACGCTGAATGGCATCCGTCTCGCAGGTGCTCCCACTGAGAAGGGTGTTTACATCAACAACGGTAAGAAGGTTGTGATAAAATAATCACTTTCCAGTAAACCTAAGAGTTCGCTCACATCTGCCAAAGAAGAGCGTGGGCGAACTCTTCTTTAATTTCTAACAAATTAAAATAGAAAAAAAAATGAAAAAGACAGAATACAATGCACCTTCTATGGAGGTTGTCACACTATTCGCTCAGGGACCTATGTTGAGTGTTGTGAGCGGCAATGGCGAAGGCAGTTCTTCTGATGCCAATGACCCCATTTCCGGTGGTTCAGGTGAGATTGAGGACTAAACGCACATAATAACAACTTATCTGGGGCGCAGGCAAATGCGTCCTGCACCCCAGAATCTTTGCACAAAAAGTAGAACTTTATCTCTTCTAACTAAGTAGCCATAAATAAACGCTCATGTAAGACGTACAGGAGGATTGCTTTGAATTTATTCAAAAGGAAAAAGTAAAAAAACGAACTCAATGTCCAAAAAAGAAATTCAATATGACGCATAAAGTACATTATGGAGAATATACGTTGCAGCATTGGATTGATTTGATGCTGTCAGAAGACATTGTTATGCCTGGCTATCAGCGATCCTTCGTATGGGAGAAGGATATGGTTAAGAAGATGATAGAAAACCTGAAGAAGGATTATTTTGTGCCTCCTATCATCATTTGCCAATATGTCAAAGACGGGAGAAGCCAGAATTTTATCCTTGATGGCCAACAGCGTCTGACGAGTGTTTTGTTGTCAAAGTTGGGCGTTTTCCCTGATAAGACTAAATTTACCAATTTAGAGGAGATTAAGGACGAGAACGATGATGATGTAGATGACATAGATGACGATGATGATGGTTTAGAGGAAGTGGGAACTCTGGACGACGATGATACGTATAAGGCCATATGTGACTGGCAATATAAGAAGATGATAGAGGGCCAGCGTACAATAGAAGGTGTCAAGAAAGTGCTGAAGAGTAAGAAAGAGTGGTATTTGGATGTAGACTATCAGGTGGATGAACAGTTTTTTAAGAGTCATTACTTGGGCTTCTGTTATATCCAGCCCAAGGCTGATATTCAACCTAATGAACAGATGGAGTACTACTCAACGCTTTTCAGAAACATCAATGAACAGGGAGTGGCTTTGAGTCCTCAGGAGAGTCGCGAGTCCCTTTACTTCATGGACGAAAGTAAGACGCAGTTCTTCAACCCTGATTTCATCAAGCCTATCAATATTAAGACCAAGAAAGGTGTAACGCATGTTGATTTTGCCCGTTATCTTGCATTGCTGTCTGACTTGAAGAAAAACTCTGTCAATAGGGTGGCGACAGGAGTCAAGAAAGACTTTGAACCATATTATGAGGAGTACATAGATGCAGTAGTGAGAGATTTGGATTCCCTCAAGTTCGGAAAGTTCTCTTCGATATTTCCTTCTACGGAACTTTCACAGCGTACAGAAAGACTAAAGCAGTCTATAGCAGATCTAAGTATGCGTGCCAAGACATATAACTCCATTATAGTTCTGGATGTAGATTTCTTCGGGCTTGTATATCATGTCTTGTTTGAGGGCAGGCAGATTGATATGACAAGGAAGGCTCAACTTCGGGCAGATCTGGACAACAAGGCAAATAAGTTTAAAAAGTCCAGGAAGCATAGTAAGAATCCTGCCGGTCTGATATATCTGCGTATCAGGATCAAAGATTCTCTGAGCATATATAAAAAATACTTAGTATGAGTAAGCATACAGACTTCATTCAGACCAGTATCGACCATCTGCTGGATGATGCTGTGAGTTCTTTGCGGGGAATCCCTCAGAGCATTGGCTCGTATGCTGTGTGCGACTATATCTTCCAGGCACTTTTCCTTAGGATGACGGGCTTTTCTGAGCAGAAAGCCAAATGTATCTGTTGGGAGATGGCTACAGACGATTATGATTACCGATATGATTATCTAAAGAACATCAATAAATATGGTGAAATGTCTGATTTGTCCAGCAAGAACAAGGTCTTCAATGACATGGTGAAATGTCAAAAGCGGATAAATGCTGATATTGATCCAATTGCAATAATAGACAAAGGAAAGATACTCTCAGATGTGAAGAATGTCATAAAGGATGTGTTTTCAGATACCTTGCTCATGACAAATAATCATCGGCATTACGTTGAATTCTTAGCAAACTATGATGACTTGTTCAAGCAGGAGTATGTTGTGAAAAGTGTGAATAGTGGTTATGTGGTGTTTGAGGGAGTGTTGCAAGAAGCGTTTAACTCGTTGTATATACATAGAAACAGATGCGCTCATAATCTTCAGTCATACCAGCAGAATCTGCCAGATCTTAGAAAAATAGCATATCCGAAGTATAAGTATGAAAACTACTACATTCGGTTTGCGTTACTATTAGTGATGGACAGGCTTTTTATTACACTGTTCAATAGTCATATGGAGTTAGTAGGCTCTCGTGGGTAGATGTTAGAGAGGGGAAGGCAAAGTAATTCAAATACTCTAATCTGTCATCAGATGGAAAATGAAAGAAAACAATCAGGCTGGGTCTTGATCCGGCATGTATGGGCAGGCATTTTATTTCCATATCAGGAGTGAGGCTTTGCCTGGTTTAAAAGTAAAATGGTAAAAAACGCAAGTAGCCCAAGGCGTTGGGGCAGGAGAATCGGATTCTCGCTTGTCGGCACTTTTCCCCCTTTAGGGGTAAGTAAATGTTTTAAATTGTTAATAAGACACATTCGGCCCGCTGGCTCGTGAGAGTAGGCCGGCCCGCAAAAACCGAAGTCGCCGGCCCGTGAGGGTCGGCGATCTTTATGGTACGCTCAGCATATGCGTATGGCTATAGTCTCTCAATATCTTCCACTGAGAGGCCAGTGTATTTCGCAATCAGTTCTGCAGGCATATTGTCCTTCTTCATCCTGCGGGCATTCTCTCTAAGTGCTTCCTCACGTCCTTCTGCTCGTCCTTTGGCTTCACCTTCTGCTCGTCCTTTGGCTTCACCTTCTGCCATGCCTTCCGCCCTGCCTTCTGCCCTGCCTTCTGCCACGGCAGTGTCGTAGACATCCTTGGCGGCATGGACGCTGACCATGTAGTCTTCGTAGGCGTGGCGCTCCTGGGGCGTCATCTTCATGTAGTCCAGTTTCTCACGGGCCTCCTGCAGGCCGGGCGTGGTGGTGTTAGGCTTGATGATGCCGTCCTTCAGGTACTCAAACCACTCCTCGATGGGCGTCTTGGCCACCGCATTGAACTGGTTGACACGCAGCAGGAAATACTCGGGATAGACTTCGTCGGGCGACACGGGGCGCTTGGTGTCGTCCTTCACGAGGGCTTCCTCGCGCGGCGTGAACTGCAGCACGGAGTCGGGGTTGTTCATGCCCTTGAACGTGGTCTTGCCGTGGTAGACGTAGTCATCGCCGGAGCCCAGGTCGAAGTAGAGCACGCTGATGGAGTAGACCTTGCGGATGTTCTCGTAGTCCTGCTTGAT
>JAFUUL010000037.1 GCA_017483805.1 Prevotella sp. | reverse complement strand
GTAGAAAAACGTGAGTTTGTCGTAAAAGACGTGGTTGTCCTCTACATCCTTTAACTTGATGACATGGAAATAACTGTCAGGCGGATATTCGCCATGTGGGAATTCGAAATTCAGGATTCCGACAGTGTAGACATTGTCCAGGTGGTAGTCCCACTGACCCTTCTTGGCCTGCTGGCGGATGGGCGTGGTGGCATAGTAGACGCTGCGGTCCTTGAAGTTGGCCTGATCGGCCTTCTGCATCTCCACGATGAAGCGGCTGCCGTCCGTTGCCTTGCAGTAGACATCGAAAACCGAGCGTCGGTCGCCGTAGCCCTCGCCCAGGTTCTCTCCGTTCAGGTACTCTATGTCCTCAATGTCCCTCCTTGTGTCGTTGAACAGGGCATTGAGGAAACTGATGAGCAAGTCCTTGTTCATCTCGGTGCCGAAGAGTTTCTTGAACCCGAAGTCGGTGTACGGGTTGATGTATCGCTCCTGTGAAGAGAGCAGCCCGTCGGTCAGTGTCTTCTTGTCTTCCATACTCACAGTTGTTTTCTTTGCGGCAAAATTACGGAAAATATCTGGAATGTGCAAGAGTTTGACAGAAATAATTTGGTATTTCGTTCGGTTTGCACTATCTCTGCCATCATAATGATGGCGAAGATACTCCGTCTCGGCAAAAAAAGAAACAAGTTTCTTTGTTTTGCGCTCGACTTTTCGTATCTTTGCAGCGATGAAACGGATTGTATTCTTTTGTGTGCTGCTGTTGATGGCATGCAGCCATCGGCCAGAAGGGCTGGAGACAGAGGTGCTCAATGGCTATACGCCAGTGAAGAGCCAGGGCTCGTCGCAGAGTTGCTGGATCTACGCCATGCTGGCGGCCATCGAGACGGAGCACATCGGGCGGGGCGACTCGGTCAACCTGTCCGTGGCCTACGTGGAGCGCATGATGGAGCAGGAGCCAGAGGCTCCAGCATCGGGACGGGGCACCTGCATGACGGCACTCCGTCTGATAGCGAAGTATGGTCTGGTGCCCTATCAGACCATGCCTTCCGCCGACTATCCGCTGCCTCGCCATGCCTATATGCTGGGGTGCGAATACACGATGGGCGAGTTCAGCAGAAGCGTCTGTGCACCAGGCGAATACCTGGGGGTGACCTCTACGCCGGCTGCCCCCTACGGCGAGATGGTGGAACTGCCCCTGGCCGACAACTGGGACCACAGCCAGTGGCTCAACGTGGAGCCCGACACGCTGCTGGCCGTCACCGAGCGTGCCGTCCGTCAGGGTCACGGCGTGGCTTGGGAGGGTGACATCACGGAACGGGGCTTTTGCTGGGAGGAGGGCTATGCCGTCACCTCCTGGTGGAACGGCACCACCTCCGACAACCACTGCATGGCCATCGTCGGCATTGCCCACGATGAACAGGGCGAACGCTATTTCATCATGAAAAATTCGTGGGGCACCGGTAACGCCTGTAGCGGCCTGCTCTATATGTCGTTCCGCTACTTCCAGGCAAAGACCATCGCCGTGGTTTTGCCTGCCGAGGATAAAAAAGTGGTCGAAAAAGTTGGTCGTTAGCGAAAAAATGACTACCTTTGCAGCCGAATCTAATAATAAAAGAGGTGTGAACCTCTGGGATACATCCGTAGATTAAGGAAACTACAACAAATAAACTATTAATGCATTAATGATTATGAAAAAACTTTTTCTGAATGGTATGGCTGCCGTGGCAATGGGCCTGGTGGTCGTGAGTTGTTCTCACGACTCTGATGGCTATATGCCTTCGGATGCCGAGAAACTGGCCAACGCCTCTGAGAAGTTAGGCGTTGAGGTTGACCCGAATCAGGACTGGAACATGACCAGTAAGGCTACTGCCAACATCACCGTCAATGGTGACTATGGCGAGACCTACACGGTGAAGATTCTGGCCAACGACCCTCTCGTGGACGGTGTCAGTTATGTGCTGGCCGAAGGTCAGATTGCTGAGGGTGAGACCTTCTCTACTGAGTTTGAGTATGCTTCTGCCAGCAGCAACCTCGTGGTTGCCCTGACCAATCACAATGGCTACACCACCTATCGTTCGCTGCCCATCGTCGACGGCGTGATGGATGCTACCATTGGTGAGTCGCAGGTCGCTGGTGCTCGCGGTGCTTTCCGCAGTCAGACCAGCCCCGCTGTGCCCGACATCACCGTCGCCTCTAACTATCCTGATGCTTATCTCGATGGTGCCAAGGAGCCTACGGCTGCTAATACCACACACAACCATGATAATGGATATTATCAAGGAGGCTATGTCCAAGTAACAACCGATCCTAGTGCACCTTATTTTGGTAATGGTGATTTGTCAAACAATATTCAGTACAGTGGTGGCACGAATGCATCTGAAGCAGATAAGGCTTTCTATAACAACACATTCAAACCTCTTGTAGATGAGTTCTATGCGATGCCAAGAGAATATAACGGAAAAGAGAAAGTAGAAACTTTCAATGCTCTTGTAGATAAGTTCAAGGAATTGTATGATGCCATTGTTGCCTATGCTGGTGAAAGCGGCGTGTCCCATTGGATTACCAATTATTCTTTCGGTTCCAAGGGTGCTTATACCGTAGTTGGCGGTACTTGGGTTGCTGATGAGGACTGGGTTCTGAAGTTCAAGATTGAATCAGGCAAGGAGTGGAATGACTATATCAATGTGCTGGCTACTGAAGGCCTGACCGACGGCGTGGCAAACGGCAACGAGCGTACCATTGTCGTAAAGGGTACTTGGAACCTGACTGCTGACCAGACAGTTGGCAGCCGTGGCCAGGTGATTATCGCCAACGGTGGCGTGCTGAACATTTCTTCCGGCAAGACGCTTACGTTGGTCAACCAGTCTCGTCTGGTGGTGATGCCTGGAGGCACTGTGCAGGGTGCTGGTAACATCAAGGTGACCAACGGCAACGAGGAAGGCTTCGAGAACTACAACGGTGGTACGATCAACATCACTGGTACGTTCAACAACAACTTCGGTAAGTTCTACAACTACAACTTCTTCAAGTGTAACACCTACGAGGCCGGTGGTCAGGAGAGCAACTTCTACAACCACGGCGTGGCTCACATCAACAATGGCGGTACCAAGGGCGACCACTATGTGTCTACCAATACCCGCATCTTCAATGCCTGCCAGTGGTACTGTGAGAACAGCATGCGTGCCTATATCGTCGAGATGACCGCAGGCTCTTACTTCTATGTGGGCGACCAGTTGGAGATGAGTGCTGGCAACGACGGTTCTGATGATCCCACCTATGTGGCAATGGCTGCTGGCGCTCTGATGAAGGTGGGCGACCTGCGCAACAACCTGACCAACTGGATTGGTCCGGAGAGCGGATGGGCCGTCTGCGAGTTCGGTAAGATTTCTTATCTGAACTGGAATCCTGGCACACCGACCGATGCTGGTTACTTTATCAACAACATCGCCGTTTCCATCGACGACAAGACCGCGCTGAACCACGACGACTACACCCCGACCTACGAGCACTTCAAGTATGCTGTGGCTAATGGCTATGGCACAGGCCAAGGCCTGAATAACTATGGCACTACGAAGGTGGGCAATGGCAATGCTTGTGTGGTTGAAAAGGGCAAGGCCGATGTGAAGATCGACGCCAGCGAAGGCTTCGTGGCTGGTCAGAAGGGCTGTACGCCTGGTTACAATGGTGAGCCGGGTGAGACTCCCGATCCCCGTCCTGCTGTGTGGAGTTATGCTTACGAGGACACACCTCTGGGTGACTACGACATGAACGACGTGGTGCTGAAGGTGAGTTACGCCTACGAAAACGGTAAGGTGGACTATGACCACCTGAGCCTGACCCTCTGCTGCACTGGTGCTACGCTGGGCCTGAAGGTCTATCTGGGCGACAAGGTGCTCTTCGGCGACACCGAGGTACACACCGTGCTGGGCCGCGTGGTGCCCGAGATGGTGAATACGGGTGCTGGTCCTGATGCCGATCCTTACACCACCACCATTGACACACCTGCCAACTTCGAGTTTGGTACGGCTGACTTCTGGATCTCCTCTCCGCTGGTGCCTGCTGGCGTTCACATCGCCAAGGCTGGTCAGGATCCTCACGGCGTGGTGATTCCTGCTGACTGGGCATGGCCTGTGGAGTACTGCTGCATCAAGGATGCTTATCCCAACTTCATCGAGTTCGCTAAGGATGCTTCTACCACCGACGAGACCATCCTCGGCTGGTACAAGAAGACCGCTACGAACCCCGTGGCCGGCAAGACCTATAAGCAGTAAGAGTGTTAAACTGATATTACGAAATCGGGCAGAAGATTTTTCTTCTGCCCGATTTCGTTAGTAGACCTGTGCCGCAGTAGGATATTTCCACCAGTCTCTCGATGTGTCTTTGTTGCGTCCCCACTGGCCGAAGGAGTGGTTGTAGCGGCTGTAGGCACCGAATATCTCGCCGTCGCGGTTGCGACCGATGGGCAGGCTCTCCACAGGGTAGCGGAAGTTGGACACGGGCACCAGCAGGCCCCAGGCCACGTGGTCGTCATCGCCCGTCTGGCCGCTGTGGAACTTCCACAACGACTGTGAGTACTTATATTGATAGGTGTGCACCTCCATGTTGAGGCTGTTGTAGGCCTCGATGATGAAGGGGTCGATGTTCGACAGGGCCACGTAACTGAAGATGTCCTTACCATCCTTGGCCACAATAGTATAGGTACGCGTCTGCGTAGGCACGATGATGCTTGCGTCCTCCTTCTCATATTTCGTGGTGTTGCAGTACCAGCGCGCAATGCGGCCCTCATCTTCCGTGGGGTTGAGCACCCAGTGGGCATCGTCGAACAGGTTGATGACGGCCGAGCCGTCCAGACCCTTGGTCCAGATGTTGTTGTCAATGTAGTAGCGGTTGAGGGGATAGGTCTCGTCGAAGCGTGTGCCCTCGTCGATGGTCACGCTCTCCACGTCGTCGTAGTTGATGCCCTGCAGTCGGATGGCGGCTGCTATCTGCTTGTCGGCACCCACGGCGGCCAGCGTCACGTGCAGTTTCAGGATGTTGGCCGAAGGGGTCTCCTTCGAGATGCGCAGCACCAGGTCGTTGAAGTCGAAGTCGCCGGGCAGGGGGAAGTTCTCTTCAAACAGATAGGTGAAGGCCTGGGGTACAGGCTGGTGCAGCGTGCCGCTGCTGATGATGCCAGAGCCCGCGAAGTTGAACTCGTCCTTATTGTTCGAGGGCTGCACGTAGTACTTGCCGTCGCGGTTGACGGCGGCTACCCAGAAGTCGGTCTCGGTGACGGGCATTTCGAACGACAGGGTCACGCGGTCGCCTGTCTGGGCGAACTTCTCAGCCATGATCTCTGCGCCGTCCGTCTGGTAGGGGTTGGCCGTCAGTATCTGCACCTTGTTGATGCGCTCGTCGTCAGGTACGTTGGCCCGGACGGCTACCATCATCTGCTGCACCAGGTTCCAGTCGTGGCGGCTGTCCACGGTGTCGATGGGAAATTCGCCCAGCGTGATTTCCTTCATCTGATCGGTGTCTACTTCCATTTTCCGACACCCGCTGGTTGTTGCCAGGATGGCGGTAGCCAAAGTGAGGGCTGTCAGTGCTTTCGTTGTCTTCATCTTTTGTTCGTTTATTGTCTTTCAGTTGGCGAAATTACAAAAAACTATCCATCTTTGTCACATTTTATTGATAAAAGGTGTCGCTTTAAGGAAATTTAACGCATTGTGCGCCCTCACGGATAGAATTTCTTCGTACCTTTGCAACCGAAATAGAATCTCTAATCATAAAATTATATTACTGTCCGCTAAACATGATTCCCCGCTCTGAACCTGCTTTGTAGTCGGCAAATCCAGAAATTCGGAAGATTTCCAAGCCCCCTGTCGCGCTATCCCGTGACAGGGGGACTGCTTGTGACCTCCTCCAAGGCCTCCTC
>JAFUUL010000036.1 GCA_017483805.1 Prevotella sp. | reverse complement strand
GTGACGACGAGCGTCAAGGAGGTGGACGAGACCAAGGAGGACGTGGACGACCAGGAGATGAAGCGCATCATGGCGAAGTATGGCGGCTACGTGGACGAGAAGGAGGGCGACATCGAGAAGATGGTGGAGCAGATGAAGGCCCGGAGCGAGGCTGCTCAGTCGGAAGAGGAAGAAGACAAAATGCCGTCTGATATATCTACGGTTGACAAGATTATGGGTAACGGATTCCGACGTGCCCTAAATACCGACCCCGACAAAGACTACGAACTGGATTACGAATTAGACGGTGAGGTATGAGCAGGATAGGCAGTAACCCGAATAACAGCAGCGACCTGTTCGAGGCCCGCATGCTGCCCAACGTGGAGGACTACAAGCCCGAACCCGGCGACGAGAACGCGGAGCAGGGCGAGTATGTGGACTACCAGGGCGACGGGCGCAACACGGTGTATATGGCCCCGTGGCAGAAGAAGGTGCGCAACTTCGGCTCGCGCTCCACGAAGGTGCTGGCCGGGCGCGGTACGGGTAAGTCGGCGTTTCTGGCGTTCAACATGGCCGACGTCACCCTCGGACTGCCCCGCATGATGGGCGGCTTCTGCGGAGCCAGCGCCAAGCAGAACTACACCCGGACGATGCCCAACGTGCTGAAGGTGATGAACCTGCTGGGCTTCCTCGAAGGCGTGCATTACTTCCCTGGCCGTCCGCCGTCACGTCTGAACTGGCCCACGCCATTGGCCAAGCCTCGTGTGTGGGAGAACTGCGTGTCGTTCGCCAACGGCTTTGTCTGGCAGATGATCAGCCTTGCAGTCAAAGGTAGCGCCAACGGCCTGAACCTCGCGGCACTGATGGGCGACGAGACGAAGTACATGCCGTGGCAGCGGGTGAAGGAGGAGGTGCTGCCCACGCTGCGCGGCGACTTCCTGCCCAAGGCGTACCGCAAGACGGAGCAGAAGCGCTTCGGCTACGGCACCGACCCGAAGATGAACAACAAGTGGCTCTCGCAACTCTGGGTCTCGGACGCCGGACTGAACGCCCGCGAATGTCTCTGGGAGAAGGAGGCCGAGTATGAGACGCTGGAGGTGAACGAGCAACTGAAGCAGAAGATGGCCGAGATACGCTATGCCGAGCAGTACGACAAGGAGCACCACACGAACCTGGCGGCACGGCTGGCGAAGAACGAGAATTTTTTGCGGGAACTCTACGCCATGCGCACCCAGTCGGAAACCTTCTGGCGGTTCTCCAGCATCGAGAACGCCGCCCTGCTTGGGGGCGAGGCGTGGATCCGCCAGATGAAGCGCGAACTGCCCGACCTGCTGTTCCGTCTGCAGATACTCAACCAGCCGCGCGGCTCGGCCAAGGACGGCTTCTACTGCAACTACTCGGAACTGAACACCTACGAGAGCAGCGACATCACCGACCTGGTGCTCGACAAGTACACCATCCGCAAGAAGGGTCGCGCCCTCGACGGACAGCGGTGGCCCACCGACTACGAGGCCGACTCGATGGACTGGGACCAGATGATGCAGGACGGCGAGGACTGCTCGCTCGACCTCGACCTGGACTACAAGGAGCCGCTGCGCATCGCGCTGGATGCCAACTCGGACATCAACTGCTTCGTGGTCGGTCAGACCCGTATGTATCAGGGCCGTGCGTCGCTGATGGTGATGAAGGAGTTCTTCGTGCAGGATGCCGTTCGTCTGCGTGGCCTCTCGAAGTTGTTTGCCCAGTACTACAGACCTTTTTTAAGGCGTGGCTGCAAGGAGGTCATCTTCTACGTGGCCAGCAGCGTGCGCCAGGGAGCCAACAAGGCCTACGCCCTGGAGGAGTCGGAGCAGAGCCGCTTCGACATCGTGGTGGCCGACGAACTGACCAACTACGGCTTCAAGGTGACGCGGGCTGAGTTCACGTCGTGGCGCCACGAGCGCAAGTACCAGTACATCAACGACTGCTTCGCCGGCACCGAGTCGCCCGCCATCTACATCAACCGCGAGGCAGGCCGCTGCGTCTATCTGCGGGCAGCCATCGAGAACACCGCCGTCGTGCCCGGCACGTTCCGCAAATGGAAGGGAACAGAAAAACTGGCGTCGGAAGACGGAATAGGCGGGGATAAGCGAGCCCGAACAACAATCACCGACGCCTTCGACGACCTGGTGCTGGGCATACGCGAATGCGCCGAGAGCAAGACGAAGATTGGCGGAGGGCTGAGAGGACGCTACTCCGGTCTGGGTCTGCTGAAGTAGGGTAGGGCGGGTGCTCTGCCCTTGAAATTACAGATGATACACGTTATCTTGCGACCATCAACACCAACACAAAAACGGACGATTATGGCAAAGAAGAATAAATCCAAGCAAGGCTCTGCAAGCCCCGTGGTGCATCGCCCCAAGACCGAGAGCGACTTCCGCCAGTTGCACCGCGAACTGTCGGAGCGCCGCTATGTTGCGCTCGACATGCTGAAGCCGGGCAAGGTCAGGGACATCAGTCTGGCTATCGGCGATGCCGCCAACGCCGGAGCCAGCGACATGGCCGCCTCGATGGGCTGCGGCGCATGGTCGAACGGGCCGCTCTCGAAAGTGGCGTGGGCCTTCGACGGGCGCACGGACACCGTGGAGCAGGTCAGCGACAAGGACGGCAATCCGCTGGGTCTGGGCTACGTGAAGTGGGGCGCTGGCGACAACATCCCGAGCGTCATACCCCCGCTGGCCATGTCATCGCCCTACACCGCTGCCCCTTTAAGATATATCTCCGACCTGACCACCGGCCTGGGTGTGCGTTACATGTACCGCTTCCCCGACGGCTCGCTCATCGAGTTCAAGTTGGCAGGCGAAATCCTGCGGGCTTACGTAGAGGAACTGGAGGCGGAGGAGGGCATTGGCGAAGTCCAAACCGAAAGCGACAACGGAGACAACCCCGCCGTCAGTGTTCTCAACGGTCTTGCCGCTGAGATACAGGCCAAGCCGAGCAAGGAACTGCAGCGTGCCCGCGACCTGCTGGAGGACTGGGAGCACACCTGGTACGGCTACGACGGCGACGAGCCGGAGGCCGCCGCCCCCGTCCACATCGTCAGCGCCCGCAAGTTCATGGAGGAGAACAACCTCGACATGCACCTGATAACCTGCGAGCAGGACGACCCCTACCTCGACATCTACTACCCGACGGTCGGCATGGAGCGCGGCCGTCGCGGAGCATGGAACCCCGGCATCGTACAGGTCGGTGTGCTGCCCGCCCATTCGTGCCGTCTGGAGCGGATGAATGAGTACCGCCACATCAACCACGTCTATTTCAGCGACTCGCTCCGCACGAAGGGAGCCATGGGCACACAGACCGCCACCGCCACGCAGGACCGCTCGTTCACGCTCTACTCCGCCGCCATGCCGCAGCACCTGCTCTCAGACCTGCGCTACATCGTGGAGTCGAACCAGCGCACTCGCATCAAGGATCGCCCCACGTGGGTCGTCTGTCCCACCTACTACCCCAGCGGCAACAAACCATATTATCCGCAGCCGCACTGGTGGAGCGTCTTCACCTCGAAGGCTTTCGACTTCGCCGCCACCATCCTCTACGACAAGTACAAGCAGCGCGACAACGCCACGTCGTTCGGAAAAATCCTGTACGTGTCCCTCGACTACCTCCAGATGTGCTATGCAGATATGGGTATAGAGGGCGACCCCGACAAGAAGCAGGCTTTCCTCGACGAACTGGACGAGAACGTGGAGCAGTTCCTGCAGCAGCGCGAGAACAACGGCAAGATGATGCGCCAGTTCATGTGGACCGGACAGGGCGACAAGGTGAACCACAACATCGAGATAGTGGACGTGGCGCAGACCAAGGCCGACACCGTGAAGGCCGGCAAGGAGGAACTGGAACTATCGACCAACCCCATCTTCCTCGCCCTGCAGGTGGATCCCCGCGACGTCGGCGTACCGATGGTATCGGCCTCGAACGGCGGCACCGCCCTGCGCGAGATACGCCTGATGAAGCAGCAGCAGCTGAACCCCAAGCAGCGGCTCTACCTGAACTTCCTGAACACCGTCGCCCGCTTCAACAACTGGTCGGAGCACGGCGAGTTCCACATCAAGCAGCAGACGTTCTCGACCCTCGACCGAAGCAATACCGGCACCGTCGAGACCATCGCAGGCGAGGGAGCATAACCATCACAAACACCGACAATCTATATGAGTATCTTTCATTTCTTCCATAGTCGCAAGCGCAAGGGCGGGGCACAGGTCGAGAAGCCTGAGCCCCAGCCGCTGCGCATCGAGGGCATCGCGCCCGCACCGCTCACACCCGAGCCCGACGACGCCGAACTGGCAGCACAGGCGCTGCTGGAGCACATGGTGCAGGTTTCAAGTTTCAAGTTTCAAGTTCCAAGTAAGCCTACGGACAGCAAGGCGGCAGCAGCTCCCCACCCCTCCAAGGGGCGGGGTCAGGGGGCGGGGTCTCAACCTGAAACCTTACGCTCGACCTCTGGTCGCTTGCTACCAACGGGACGCAAGAACCTGAAACCTGAAACCCGCGACGCCAACTACTACAAGAAGTTGGCGGAGCGGATAAGATCGGCCCACGAGGCCGCCCGCCAGCGCACCGTGCGCTTCCTCGCCTTCTGCGAGCAGGAACTGGCGAAGCCCGACCTGCCGCTCACCGGTCCCGGCTCGCTGGGACTCTTAGAGGCGGAACTCTACAAGCGCCTCGATGTCGTCGACCGCCACGGCGGCTCGCTCAAAACCCGCTGGCAGCACTGCCTCGCCAACGTCCTCGTCCGCCAGATGCAGGCGCAGGGCGACGACACGGAAGACACAGACGCAACCACGGATTAAACAGTTCATTTTGCATAATACAAAGAGAGTGCAGCCGGTCGTGAGACCATCCTGCACTCTCGCTTTGTCTTGAAGCCCATAGGTTACTTTTCGTATTCCGGCTTCTCCTCCTTCTTGACGTACTCGAACACGTCGATGATTTTCGTCTCGGCGATATTCGACTTCTCGTAGTCAATCATCGTCGAGCCCATCACCTCGTTGATGTTCTTCACTGCGCCGTCGAACGTGGCGGCCTGCACGAGGTAGGTCACGTTCGAGCGCTTCTCCTTCTCCGTCCGCTCGTCGATGGTGATGAACTGGAGCTTGGCCTTGAAGTAGCGGTCGCTCATGTCCGCGTCGTCGAAGAAGACCTCCTTGTATGGCGCCTTCCTGACGTCGGTAATCTCGAACTCGCCGCTGATGTACTGCGACATCTCCTCCATGATGCGCTGCTCGGCCTCGCTGAACGAGAGGGCATCCACGACGTACTGTTCCGTCACTTTCTTCTGCAAGCCGTCCTCCTGAACTTTCTCGTAACGGACCTTGCACTCAAACCAGTTTGCTGTTCTTGATCTCATAATTGTAATGTTTTAATTGGGTTAATACTAATGTTTATCTCTTATCCGCAATGACCCCAGCCACGATGCACTGGCTCATAGGTGACACAATGCCCTGTGCCTACCTTGCGATAAAGTTGCTCGCCGTTGTGTGAGCAGTGACAACCGCCGTCGTAATACCCGCCACCGCTGGAGCAGTGGCTCATCTTCAGCGCGTGTTGCGCCATCAAGTCTCTAAGAAATCTTGTCCACATAATCGTTAATGTATTAAAGGATTTATACTATACCCACCCGTTGCTGAGTGAGCCATCTTCATAGACTACGGCGTAGTGCTGCGGGCGGGGCTTGACCAGACACTTGCGCAACACCTTGATGCCGTCCATCAGACCGGCGCGGCACGTCTCTTCGTTCAGGAAGCAC
>JAFUUL010000035.1 GCA_017483805.1 Prevotella sp. | reverse complement strand
CTTTATTCTATAGTTCCACACCGCCCTCGCGCAGCGGCAGCAGGTTGATGTCCTGCCCTGATGTCTTGAATCGTTGTTCCATGTCGCTCTCTGTCTCAAAATAACGCTATTGCCACAGAGGCTCGTTCTCCCATCCACGGGGGAAGCCCATAGCGGCGGTGTCGATGGAAGGATAGTCGGCAAGAAGGGCATTGATTTTGGACTTCATGTCGTTATGGGGAGAAATGATGTTCAGAAAATACTTGATGATGCAAAGACTGAAATAGGCTTTACGCTGGTTGACTGGTATCGTAATCCAAGGTTGGGCCATTCGCCGCTGAGTGAGCACTTGCAATGCAAATGTGCGATTCCACACGCGGGCATGATGACCGCAATTGTTACGGGCAACGGTGATGAGCATGTCGGGTCGGTCATCCAAAAGGGATTGCCTGTTTCGCGGCTCGTTATGTTGACGATGGCACTACGGACGGCAATCTCAATCTTCTCAATCTCGTTGAACATCAACAGTCGCAGATGCCTGTCGAAACGATACATGTCCAAGGCTTGGTTGAACGTGGCACCGGGTTTGAACACATGATTCTCCTTCGGTGTTGTCAGAAGGGGATAGAGATAAGCACTGAATCTGTAATAGCCGATGTGATGAAGATAGTTCTCCGTTCGTGTTGCATTCTCAATGAAAAGTCCACGAGATTGCAACAGCGACACCAATTGACTCGGTGATGAGTAGGTCTTTGAATAATGTGCCATAAAATAAAACGACCCGCCGATTTAAGCATTGTGAAGAGGCTTGGCGGGTTCTCGTGGTGCAAAAGTACTATTTTCCTCTGAGATGACCAAATGTTTTGAAGGAAAATGTTAGTTTGGTGGTGTATTTTTTATGTCTTTTCTGCAGTTTTCACTAAAAACTTGAGATCTACGAGTGTCAAAAAGCGGGCGAGAACACGTCGTTTTGGCCTTTGGCCTTACTCCTCCTTGCAAGGCATAGCCGATGCGAGCATCACTCTGCGCTTGCTTCGTTCGTCGTTTGCCATCCCTGCCCGCTGATATGCTGTCGCGTTCTTACTCTCCTTCGTGGCTCCAATGATAGGCAGCGTGCCGTATGCGCTACTGCGCGCCGAGGCGCAGTCGTCTTGTCTTCTTGGTGGTCCGAGCGGGGGCATAAACTATTTGTCGTTGTAATGTTCCTCGGCTTGAACGACCAGCACCGTGACGCGGTCGTCATAGATGTCATAGATGATGGGGGCGTGGGCTGTGATGTGGCGTGAATAGGTCACGTCGTTGCCTCCGACGAGCGCCTCGGGATGGCCCAAGCCGGTGCGGGGATGCTGCATGATGTCCATCAGAATCTTCGTTGCTTTCCTGAAGAGGTTCGGGTTCGACTTCTTCCACTTGCGCAGCGTGCGGTCAGCCTCCTTGGAATACTCAATCGTGTAGGTCATAGGCTGTCGAAATAGTGCTGCATCTCCTCTGGGGTGCTGCATGAGATGGTTTCGCCGTTGGCATATTCGCGACGAGCCTTGTTGATGGAGCGTCGTATGGCGGGAGTGATGGTGTTGTCGTCGCTGATGGTGGCCACACGCACCGATGCCACGCCGCGAATCATTTTCAACGCCCGCTTGATGTCGGCCACGAGCGCATTGTCCTCCAGCGTGATAATCATCTGGGCAGGATTTGATATTGATGTCGTTGTTGCCATAATGTTGCGCATTAAAGTGTTATAACGGGTGCAAAGTTAATCATTTTTCCGCAAACTTGATGCGATTCGGGCGTTAAATATGCGAAATGTGGGCGAAGATGCGTCGTTTTGCCATCCCCGCCCGCTGATTTGCTGTTGCGTTCTTACTCCATCGAATGTTCCCAACCTCCGCGAGTGTCAATCCCGGTGGCATCGGCGAGTGCTTCGAGACGGGCAACCTCCTCGGCGGTCAACTGAATCTTTGTGGCTTCGGCGGCCTCGACGACGTGACGCTCCTTCGTGGCTCCGATGATAGGCAGCGTGCCCTTGGCAATGGCCCAGGCGATGCCGATCTGCGAGCATGAGGCACCGTATTTCTTACCGATGGCCGTCATCTCGCCGGTGAGGGCTTCGAGTTGCTCCAGCACGGGGTTGTACTTTTTGCCGCGGTCGCTCTCAGCGGGCAGCGGGTGGGTCTTATCGTACTTGCCCGAGAGCGCGCCCTGCTCCAGCACCATGTAGGCCCAGAACTCGATGCCGTTCTCCTTGCAGTAGTCCAGTACTCCGCCCTTTTCGCTCGACCGGTAGAGCAACGAAAAGTGGTTCTGCACGGCAGAGACCTTGAAGCCAGTCTCGCCCAGAATCTCGTTGGCCCGCTGAATCTCCTTGATGTTGTGGTTCGACACGCCCACGCGCTTCACCTTGCCCGACCTGAGCAGCGGTATCAGCCCCGGCGTCCAGCGCTCCACGTCCATAGGGTTGTGAATCCAGTAGATGTCGATGTAGTCCAGCCCCATGCGCTCCATCGAGGCCAGCGCCATCTTCTCCACCGAATTTTCGTAAATCTCCGCAATCTGCGGGGTGAACTTAGTGGATATCTCCACGTCCTCGCGCTCGTACCCACTGGTCAGCGTACCAAGGATGCGCTCCGACTCGCCCATGCCGTAGGCCGTTGCCGTGTCCCACAGCGAGAGCCCCGCCTTCATCGCCGCATCGAATACGGGCTTCAATGTCTCGACGTCGGTCTTCGAGCCGAACACCGTGTCTCCTCCAAATGCTCCTGCGCCCCAGGCCCAGGTTCCTAAT
>JAFUUL010000098.1 GCA_017483805.1 Prevotella sp. | reverse complement strand
CTCCACGCCCGAAGGCCAGCAGAAACTGCAAGGGCTGTCACTTGCTGAAGCCCAACGGCTGGCTGAGACCGAGGCTTCGCGCAGGTACAACTGCGACCGTCTGATTGACCCGCGCTTCGACTATCTGAAGAAGGGCAAGCGCATCCTCCGCATCACCGTTGACGGTCGGCCAGGAAACTATCGGACACGCGATAACTAGTATGACCCCTGGACACAGTAGGAAAACGGCATTGATGGGTTATTCGTTCCTCTTTATCTCCGCATCCACAACGAAGACGTCAATAGCGATTTGATGTTTCTGCTTCCATCTCTTTTGCCAATTCCAAATTACTTGAATAAATCATCAAGCGTCACTACATTCTGGAATATCCTGCTGTATTGGTTGTTCGTAAGCCCGAAGGTTGTGGTAAGTACCGGGTGTATGGCCTGACGGATATTATTAACAGAACGGAAGGCCCTGACTCGTCGTTCGATGTCGTCATAGTCCTTTTTCTTCATAGTGTAATCACCGTCATAGAATTTCATCTCACATACATTTATGACTTTGTCTGCACGCTTGATGATCAGATCTATTTGTGCTTGTTCGGATGCGGTCTGTGGAGTTGGTTCTGCAAAGAAAATTGCAGACTTTCGGGCCAAAAGTGGGTTTTTTCTTTTGGATTTAGCCCGAAAGTTTGCAAAAGTGGTGTGCCATTTGTATTCATAGACAGGGCTGCACAGAAAAGTCACATTGAAAGATACTTCCGTTAAAAATGCCTTATTTTCGGCGGAAACATGAAGAAAAGATGATGTTTCCGCTGAAGATAAGGATATTTTTCCTTAACTTTGCAGGCGATATGACAGTTCGTGGGATAGCGATGGTGATGGCGGGACTCCTGGCGGGGCAGACGGCCCTGGGGCAGGAGGACGCGGGCGAGCCGACGTTTGTGCCGATGGTGAAGGTGGGCAAGACGCTGGTGGACGGCGACTCTATACAGTATATGGAGATGTCGCCTGTCTATGTCTATCCGGAGCCGACATTCAAGAGCAAACGCCAGCAGCAGGCCTATATGCGGCTGGTGAAAAACGTGAAGACGGTGCTGCCTCTGGCCAAGGAGGTGCGACAGATCATCATCGAGACGGCTGAGTTCACGGAGACGCTGCCCCCAGAGGAGCGCAGTGAGCACCTGAAGCGGGTGGAGCAGGCCATCGTCAAGGAGTATAAGCCGAAGATGAAGAAACTGACGTTTTCGCAGGGCAAACTGCTCATCAAACTGGTGGACCGCGAGTGCAACTCTACGGCCTACGAGGCGATGCAGGCGTTTATCGGCCCGGTGCGTTCGGGCATGTGGCAGGCCTTTGCCTGGATGTTTGGTGCATCGCTGAAGAAGGGCTACGACCCTGAGGGCGTGGACCGTCTGACGGAGCGGGTTGTCCTGATGGTTGAGGCAGGACAGATATAGTTAAGAGTTAAGAATTAAGAGTTAAGAATTTTCAATTGAGTTTCGAGGTCATCGGCGAACGAACGCCCTGATAGCCCTTGAGGAAGACCTTGGCCGAGCCGAAGGAGAGGTTGAGGTCGAGGCGCACGGGGATGTGGTTGAGGTCGTCGGTGACGTAGAAGCGGATGAGTTCGGTGTCCTTGTTGTCCTCGCGCTCGATGAACGAGAAGACCAGACAGCGGAACTTCTGATTGCTGCCCTCTATCTTGAAGTTCTCCTTGCCGCGATACTTGAGCCATGAGTTGCTGGGACGCTTGGCGTCGGTGATGGGCATGGGGATGATGTCGCCCTTGTTGATGGTGGCGGCATCGAAGTTGCGGGCCCTGAGGAAGATGCTCATCATGTCGAAGATGCAGTCGTTGTACTCCCGCTCCTGCCAGCGGTGCTGGCCACTGGACTCGATGCGGTGCATCTTCACCTTGCTCCTGCCGGCGGGATAGGTGTACCAGAGTTCATCCACATAGTAGCGCTTGCCCTCGAGGGCTCCCTTGCGGAAGTAGATGGGCGACAGGTTGCGCACGCTGCAGTAGGAGAGCAGGGTGTCGCGCATGACGAAGAAATTGTCCAGTTTGTTGTTGCCGCGAGTGGTCAGGCTGGTACGGTAGCAGGGGGTGCCGTTGTAGGTGGAAACGACGGTCGACATGGATGCCGAGCCCACCTTGACCCACACAAACTTCCAGTTGAAATAGAGGTCGTAGGTCAGAAACTCGTTGGCCTTGAAGGCCTTGTTTTCGATGCCGCACTGCGACTGGGCGCCGGCACTGGCTGGCAGCAGGGCTGCGAAGCTTACCATCAGCGCAAGGATGTATGTCTTATAGTTCATAACTTATCACTTATCACTCTTCACTTATCACTTATCACTCTTCACTTATCACTTATCACTTATCACTCATCACTTATCACTTTTCACGTACTGGATGCCAAGTTGTCTGGCTCGCTCGATATTGCGGTTCTTCAGTTTCTTCTGCTGGTCGGGCTTCTGTTTAATGAGTTTGGCGGGCTTCTGCTGGTAGCGCGGCCGGTCTGTGAGGTTCCAACTGCGCGTCAGGTCCCATTTGGCCTTGCAGGCTATCTCCTCTGGATAATAGTAGACGGGCTCGGCCTGGAGGTCCTGGTCGTAGAGGCCCGTGTCCCACCGGCCGTTGCCATTCTGGTCGACAAAGGCCTTCATGTAGTATTCGCCCGGCTTGAGATAGATGAAGTCGGCGATGTGGTCACGGTCGACCAGTGCCTGCCGCTGCACCTTGCCGGAGGCGTCCAGCAGTTGCACGATGATGGAGTCGGCCTCTACGCCGCTGATCTCTACGGCCAGCGTCCCGAACTCTTCCTCGCTGCGCACCTTCAGGCCCTGTTTCAGGTCGTCGGACACTTGGCCGTAGATGCCCTGGAAGGCAGCAGAGTCGATCTCCAGACTGTATTCCGTGCCCGGGGTGAAGTCGGCCAGGATCTGATAGCCCCGCGTGCTGTACTGCCTCATCTCGTGAGGCACGCGATACCACACCGAGTCGACCATGCAGTAGAGATGGACGGCACTGGTGTCGCAGTGGGCCAGCGGTTCCGGCATCTCGATGGTCAGCCGCTGCAGGGGATCCATCTGGCCGCTGGCACTCAGTTTCGGCTTCAGGAACTCTGGCGGCATGATGCTGTCGTAAGGCTGTTCGCGCTTCCGCTTCTTCTCCTGTTCCTTCTGCCATTTCTCGAAGGCCTTCTGCTTCTCCTTCTGTCGCTTCTCGTAGGACACCTTGGCCAGCACCTCGATGGCCGAGTCCGTCTGCTCTACGAGATGGCCCAGGGTGTCGGTCATCAGGTAGGTGATGTTCATGCGCAGCGTGTCCTGGTTCACCAGCGTGGTGTCGGCCAGCCAGTAGACGAGCGTGTCCTTCTGCTCTGATGCCTCCAGGATGAAGGCATCGGCGGCGTCGAAGTTCAGGCCGTGGATGATGGGCAGCGAGTCGTTGCCATAGGTGAAATAGAGGGCCACCTTCTCAGGGTCTTTGCGCTCCGTCTTGATGAGGTAGCGGTCGGTCTGCGGCTCCTGGAAGCAGAGCAGCGTGACGTCGTCGGGCAGGAAGTGGGTGTAGGGCTTGCGGATGATGTCCTCGATGTGCAGCGAGTCGCGCCAGATGGTGTCAGGGCGGGTGTCGGGCTTCCATGAGGGCACGATGCTGTCGCGCAGGTAGCCGATGGTCTCGTTTTTCTGTCCGAAGATGAAGTCGCCGTCGACGTCCTGCAGGGCGCAGATGCGGTAATTGCCCGGTGCGACACCCTTGATGGTGAACTGTCCGCTGCCGTTGGTGCGCGAGACGCGTATCATCGGTTCGTGGTGGAAAGTGGTGTCGGCGAAGTGCTCGCTGTCGTAGAGACCCACCAGGATGCCCTTGATGGGCTCCAGGTCTTCGGCATTCAGGCAATAGCCCGACACTTCGAGCGTGTCGATATGGTCGCCCGTGGAGAAACTGTAGGTGTAGTTGCCCATCGGGTTGCCCTCGTTGTTGTCGCTGATGGCATCGCTGAAGTCGATAGTATAGGTGGTGTTTTCCTTGAGCGAGTCTTTCAGTTCCACGACGATGCGCTTGCCGCTGGTCTTGATCTCCGGCATCTCCAGTTGCGGTGGCGAGATGACCACCTTGTTCTGGGCATCCTCCAGTTTGATGTATTCGTTGAAGTTGATGGTCACCTTCGTGGCCTTCACGTCGGTGGCCTTGTCGTCGGGCGTGGCGCTGACCACGCTGGGTGGCGTGTCGTCGTACCATCCCCCGTCAGGACTGCCCATGCGGGCACATGAGGCGAGAAGGAATAAGCAGACCCACCCCCAACCCCTCCCTGAATGGAGGGGAGTGAATAGTTTTGCTATCAGTTTAGATATGTTTTCCTTTGTTGTTATCATTGTGCCAGACCTAATTCATCGCAAGCAACTGCTCTATCGTGCTGCGGCTGTTGCTCAGTCGCGGCACCTTGTGCTGACCGCCCAGTTTGCCCTTGGCCTTCAGCCAGTCGTTGAACAGCCCCTGGCGGGCAATGACGATCTGGAGGTGCTGCAGGGTGATGTCCTTGTAGCGCTTGGCCTCGTAGTCGCTGTTCAGTTCCTGCAACTTGCGGTCCAGTATGTTGGCGAACATCTCGACGTCGTCGGGCTGCTTGGCAAACTCGATGAGCCACTGGTGGCGGCACTTGGCGTTCTGGTCCATGAAGATGGGGGCTGCGGTGTAGTCCAGTATCTGGGCGCCCGTCTTCTCGCAGGCGTAGGCCAGACCTTTCTCGGCATTGTCCACGATGAGTTCTTCGCCAAAGGCGTTGATGAACGACTTGGTGCGCCCGGAGATGATAAATTTGTAGGGGTTGGTCGAGGTGAACTGCACCGTGTCGCCGATCATATAGCGCCACAGGCCGCAGGAGGTGGAGATGACCATGGCGTAGTTTTTGCCTTTCTCCACACCCCATAGGGGCACGATGCTGGGGTTCTCCTTGTCGAACTCGTCCATGGGTATGAACTCGTAGAACACATCGTAGTCGAGCATCAGCAGCATCGACCGGTCGTTGGGATCGTCCTGATTGCCGAAGAAGCCCTCGCTGGCGTTGTAGGTCTCCATGTAGTGCATCCGCGGACTGGTGATGAGCCGCTCATACTGCTCGCGATAGGGCGTAAAGGCCACGCCGCCATGGAAGAAGACCTCGATGTTGGGCCATACCTCCTCCAGGTGCTGCTTGCCTGAGAGTTCCATCACGCGGTTCAGCACCGAGAGCATCCACGAGGGCACACCGCTCAGGTTGGTCACGTTCTTGTTCAGGGCCTCGTGGGCTATGCGGTCGCGCTTGATCTCGAAGTCGCTCAGCAGGGCCGTCTTCTTCGATGGCACACGCGCCAGGTTGACCACGGGGTTGATGTTCTCTATCAGGATGGCACTCAGGTCGCCCACCAGCGAGCCCGGCAGGTTGTAGTTGGGGGCATGGCTGCCACCCAGGATGAGGCCCTTGCCGTCGAAGAGCCGGCTCTGGGGATTGTTGCGCAGATAGAGGGCCACCGTGTCGGTAGCACCTTTGTAGTGCAGCCGCTTCAGGCCGTCGGGGCTGACGGGAATGAACTTCGACTTGTCGTTGGTGGTGCCGCTCGACTTGGCGTACCACTTCACCCGTCCGGGCCAGAGCACGTCTATTTCGCCCTGACGCATACGGTCGATGTCTTCCTTCAGTTCCTCGTAAGTGTTGATGCTGTTGTTGCGTGCAAAGTCATCGTAGTTCTTCGTAGCCGCAAACAGGTGCTTGCGTCCGTACTCCGTATCCTTGGCCTTGCTCACCAGTCGGGCGAGCACTTCGCGTTGCAGTTGCTCCCCTTGGTTGTTATATTTTTCCAGTTCGCGCCATCGTGAGGCGAAGAGGTTTCTGACGATACCGGTAAAACTCACCTTTCTATTCCTGATTATGTTGATGATTGAGGGTGCAAAGTTACTGCAAACTTTTGGAATACGTGCAAGTTTTACATTATTTATTAAGAATTTTGTGTTTAATTGTGATATTCACGCCCCTATTTCAGCAGGTGATAATTGCCGCCAGCCAGCGGACGGACAACACCTTTCATCTCGAGTTGGAAGAGCGTGGCAGTGAGTTGGCCGATGGGGATATTGGCCTTGACGGAGAGTTGGTTGAGTTGCAGGTCGCCCGCCTTGCTGAGTACTGCCACGATCTGCTGCTCCTCGTCAGACAGGTCGGGGAAGAGCGTCCGCTCGATGCCGCTGGCCTGGGCCTGATGGAGCATGGCATCGGTCTGCCAGCCCATGGCCTTGACGAAGTCGTCGGCAGAGGTAATCAGTTGGGCACCATTGTCGCGGATCAGGTGGTTGCAGCCCTCGCTATAGGGAGCCCCGACGGGACCGGGGAAGGCAAAGACGGCACGGTTGTAGTCCATCGCAATGCCCGTGGTGATGAGTCCGCCCCCCTTGGCCGCACTCTCCACGAGGATGGTGGCATCGCTGATGCCAGCCACGATGCGGTTGCGCCTCACGAAGTTCACTTTGTCAGAACGCGTCTCCGACATATATTCCGTCAGCAGGCCGCCCTGCTGGAGCATCTGTCTGGCGGTGTCGCGGTGGGCTGAAGGATAGAGGTCGTCCAGTCCGTGAGCCAGCACGCCCACTGTCTCGTAGCCGTTGGCCAGTGCATGGCGATGCGCGCAGATGTCGACACCATAGGCCAGTCCGCTGACGATCAGCAGGTCGGGACAGTGCTGGCGCAGGTCGGCCACAAAGCGGCGAATGAGATCCTGACCGTAGGTGGTGCAGTGGCGGGTGCCCACAATGTTGATCACGCGGCTCTGGTTCAGGTCGGCCGTGCCCAGATAATATAAGAGGATAGGGGCATCGGGACATTCGGCCAGACGCTGCGGGTATGCCTCGTCACCCAGCAACAGCGGGCGGATGTGGTGCTTCTGTATGAAGGCCATCTCCTGTGCGGCTCGTGCCAGGGAGAGGTCCCAGTCCTTCATCGTGCTGACCAGCCGGTCGCTGCTTTCGGGCAGCACCGCCTTGAGGTCGTTGCGATGTTCATAGACGGCCTGTGCCGACCCCAGCGACCGGTAGAGGTGCAAAGCCGTCTGGAAGTTCAAGCCCGTCATGCGAGTGAGGGCAATGGCGTAGTAGACTTCTTGCTCGTTCATTGGATGTATTTTTCGAAGGCCGCATCGTAGTCGGGACTGTTGCCCAGTCGGCCATTGACCAGGCATACCAGTTCTATCTTGCCGCGGAAGCAGAGGGCTTCGTCGCTGGCCCGATAGATGTCTTGATGGAACACATACTTGATGCCCTCCTTGGTCAGGTTGAGACGCGAGATAAACTCGTCGTCGGGCCTCAGGGGCACCTTGTATTGCAGTTGCATACGGGCCACAACGGCGTCGACGCCCTTCCGGTGCATCTCGGCAAAGGAGAGGCCGCACTGTTTGAGGAAGAGGTGGCGGGTGTGCTCACAGTAGTGCACGTACTGGGCATTGTTCACAATCCCCTCGATGTCGCATTCATAGTCGCGCACCTCCATTCGTGTTTCGAAAATATACTTCATGACTTCTTCAGATATTCATAGCCGATGCGACAGCGCAGACAGTCCTTGCGGTCGCAGTATTCCTTTTTCAGTTGGATGAGAGCCTGGCTGTCGCCGGCCGTCTTCACCTCCAGGCCGCACTCTTTCCACATACGGATGATGTGGTTCTGTTCGGCCCCCAGTTGCTCCAGCAGGTCGAAAGCCCTGTCGCAGTATTCCTCTTTCTGGCGATGACGGCCAACGGCAAAGAGCATGGGTATGGCCGTGTTGATGATGAGCAGGTTCTTCGATGAAACCGACGTTTTCTTCATGCTCTTGGGACTCTCCGAGCCGAAGGTGTAGTGAGTCTCCCAGTAGGGCGTGACGTGTGTATCCAGCAGGTCGCGCAGTTGGTCCAGGGTCTCGCACTCCAGCAGAGCGCTCAGTCCGGCCCGTCGCTCATAGTAGAGGTTGGCCAATTGTGAGATGCGGATGTGGGGGAAGTTCTGCGGTCGCAGGCGGAGGAAGCGCCAGACGGTGAAGTCCATGGGCTTCATCGAGAACTTATGGGCCAGATACTGGTACTCGTTGTGCAACTTGGCATAGTAGCCCTCGTTGAGTGCGTCGGCCTGATAGCGGGGCGGGATGCTCTCCAGTTCCAGCAGGCCGGCCTGCCCCATGAAGATGGCTTCCACCTGGAACAGGTCGTCGCGATGCTTGCCTACGGCACTGAGGGGCACATTCTGGGCCCATTGCTCGAAGGCGTCGCCATTGATGCCGAAGCCATAGTTGCGGGCCAGGGTCACGAAGTAGGCATCTTCCCATGAGCCGTTGCACTGCTCGACCCGCCGTTTGATGGCTTCGGTCTTCTGTTCCAGACGCTCCGTCTGCAGAGCCGCCAGCCACGAGTGGACGGTCAGTGTGGTCAGGTCGGGTATGATCTTGTAGCAGGGTGGATATTGATCGGTGTGGAGCAGTTCTTCGTAGTTCTCGCTGAGCGAAGCGGGAATCTGCAGCACCAGTTGGGGCAGGTAGTGCCGGTCCTGGGTCATCACGTCGGTATCGGCCTCGGCCACCACATGCAGCACCACGTTGTTGTAGCGTGGATCCTGGTCGTGCTTGTGCTGATACCATTCGCTGGCTCGCTGGTGAATCTCCACGTTGCCCACCCACAGCGTGCCGCCGATGCGAACTTTTGCATTGAAGAAGTCGGGACCGGAGTGCAGACGATTGTACAGTCCGGGGTCTATGATTTCCACCAGACGGCCGTCGGTGGTCTCAGGCTCCTTCAGAGGTAGTAATTTGTGTTTCCAAACATAGTGTAGCAATCGTTCCATCGTCTCTTGATTCTTTTTGTGGGCTTATTGTTCGTAGCCGCCAAAGGTGTTGTCTTCCTCACCTCCGCCCTGTCCGTCTTCGCGGTCGGGCTTCTTCTTCTGACTGGTCATGTTGCCGAAGTTCCAGGTCAGTTGTACGTTGAGGTTGGGCTTTCGCCAGTTCTTCTGATGACGCCAGAAGGTGGGGCCCTCGGTGTAGTTTTCGAAGTGGCGTGTATTGAAGACGTCGCGCCAGTTGACGGCCAGCGAGAAGGTCTTGTTGAGGAAACTCTTGCGCAGGCCCAGGTCGAGCGAGCCGTTGGCCTTGCGGTGACCCTGGGTGATGACGGAGCGCGAACGGTAGTTGCCCGTGGCCTGAACGGTGATGCTGTAGGGCAGGATGACAGAGGCCAGCACACGGGCATCCCATGCGAAGTTCTCGTTGCCCTCGCCGCTCACCTGCTGTCCCTCGATGGTCGTGCTGAAGCCGTCCAGTTTATAGTAGTAGGCATTCACGGTGGTGGTCAGGTCGAGGATGCGGAAGAGTTTGTCCTTCAGGATCAACTCCGCGCCGGCACTCTGGCTCTTGGCCACGTTGAAGTTGGTCATAAACATGGTGGCATGACCGTCGTATTCGCCCTGATAGCGGATGCGCTGCATCACGTCGGTGGTGGGCCGGTAGTAGGTGCTGATGCTCAGCGTGTGGGCCGTCCAGGTCTTCAGATAGTTCAGCGAGAAGGCGTTGGTGTATTCGGGCGTCAGCAGGGGGTTGCCAAACTCAATCATCGAGGCATCGCGGGTGTTCTTGAACGAATTGAGTTGTCCGCCCCACGGACGGCGCAGACGGCGGGTGTAGTTCAGTTGCAGTTGCGAGGTCTCGGTCAGTTCGTAGTTCAGGAAGAGCGAGGGGAACAGTTGGAAGTAGTCCTTCTCGAAGGGTTCCTGGTTCTGGTAGTAGTCGATGCTCCTGGTGTCCACCTTCCAGTATTCGCCACGCAGGCCGGCCATCACGCCCAGTCGGCCGAACTTCATGTTGGCCGTGGCGTAGAGGGCATGCACATCCATGTCGTAGATGAAGCGGTTGTAGAAGAAGGGATCCTCCTGCAGCCGCGGGTCGTCGATAGCCAGACGGACTGCCTCTCCCTGTGCTGCATACTCGTAACTCTGCTGCGGCGTGTTCTCATGGGCAAAGCGTCCGTTGTAGCCGGCCTCCAGTTTGAAGTTCTCCGTCATCTGGTTCTCATATTCCAATTTGGCCTCCCAGTTGCGGTTGTTGATGTTCATCGGGCGGTACTGGTAGGAGTATGACTTCAGTTGGGTGGCCAGTGTCGTGGTGTCGTTCAGATACTCGTTGGAGCCGTCGCTCTTCCATCGGTTGAACGACACGCTGGCATCCAGTTTGTGGGTGCCCTTGTCGTTGAACTTATGGGTGTAACTCAGTTCTCCGTTGTACATGTGGTTGTCGCCGTCGCCCCAGGTCTGGCGGCGCAGGTTCCTGTCGGGCACCTGGAGTCCCAGGTCATCGTACGTACCATATTCATAGGTCGTCAGGTTGTCGTTCGAACGGTTGCCGTGCATCGTCATGCCGGAAAGCGAGAGGTCGTCTGCGTCGGAGAGATGGAAGGTCAGGCCGGCACGGGCAAAGAGTCCGCCACCATTATTATTGTTGTCGCCCTTGCTCTGCTGATAACTGCTGAAGGGAGCCGCCTCGTTGTCACGGTAGCGCTGGTCGCTCTCGTTGCCGCCCTCGCCCTTACGGCGACGGTAGCCCAGGTTGGCATAGGCATCCACCCACTTCGATGAGTAGTTGATGTTGCCACTCACATTCCAGCCGCCCATGATGTTGGCACCCGTCTGCACGGAGCCGTAGTAGCCGGCCCGATGGTCGCGCTTCAGGATGATGTTGATGATGCCGGCCGTGCCCTCAGGCGAGAACTTGGCCGAGGGGTTGTCGATGACCTCGATGCGCTCGATGCTCTCGGCCGGAATCTGCTGCAATATCTCTGCGCGGTTGTCGCTGGTCAGTCCGCTGGCCTTGCCGTTGATCCACACCTCGACACTCGAGTTGCCGCGTAGCGATATCTCGCCGTCGGTGGTCACCTCCACCGAGGGGATGTTCTCCAGCAGGTCGCTCACACTGCCACCCGTGGCAGCCAGCATCTCGTCGACCGTGAAGGTCTTGCGGTCCACCTCCAGTTTCATCTGCGAGCGCTGGCCCGTCACCTGCACCTCCTTCAGCGTCTTGGTGTCTTCGGCCAGATAGATGGCCGTGAAGTTGATGGTCCGCTTCTGTGGAGAGAGCGTCACCTGGCGCCTCACGGTTTTATAGCCCACAAACGAGACTTCCAGCACATACTGTCCGTCGGGCACGTCGCTCATGGCGAAGTGTCCCTTCACGTCGCTCATGGCACCCCGCACCATCTTGCCGGTGCCCGATGCCGAGAGTTTCACGTTGACAAACTGCATGGCTTCTTCAGTCTGTTTGTCGATGATGCGGCCACGAACCACACCTTGAGCCTGCATGCCCACTACGGCACACAACATAAGTATAAGAGTTGCAATACGATTCATCATGCGTCTTTAGACGAAAGTCAGTTTTGTTAGTTTAATCGATGGGACGAAAATCCCAGGAAAAGTTTTGTATTGGAATGATTCAAGGCGCAAAGGTACAAAAAAACTTCGATAATCCACAGGAATTGAAAAAAAAGTAGTACCTTTGCACGAAAATTCTAAAACGTCAATCGTCAAATTACAATTAGATATGTATACACGTATGACCGCTGCAGAGGCTGCAGCACTGATTAAGAACGGCGAGAACATCGCCATGAGTGGTTTTACTCCTGCCGGCGTGGCCAAGGCTACCACCAAGGAACTGGCAAAGATTGCCGTGGCCGAGCATGAGGCTGGTCGCGAATTCAAGGTGGGCATCTTCACCGGTGCCTCGACCGGACAGTCTACCGATGGCGATATGGCCAACGCACAGGCCATCAAGTATCGTGCCCCTTACACCACCAACCCCGACTTCCGCAAGCATGTCAACCAGGGCGAGATTCCCTACAACGACCTGCATCTGAGCCACATGGCACAGGAACTGCGCTATGGCTTCTATGGTCAGGTGGACTGGGCCATCCTGGAGGTGTGCGACATCGAGGAGGTGGGCAGCGACTATCATGTCTACCTGACCGCCGCCGGCGGCATCAGCCCCACGGCTGCCCGTCTGGCCAAGCATGTCATCCTGGAACTCAACTCGTTCCATAATGCCAATGCCAAGTTTATCCACGATGTCTACGAGCCGCTCGACCCGCCCTATCGCAAGCCCATCATGATTGAGAAGGTGAGCGACCGCATCGGTGTGCCCTACGTCTCTATTCCCAAGGACAAGGTGGTGGGCGTCGTGGAGTGCAACATTCCCGATGAGGCCCGCGCCTTCAAGGACAGCGACCCCGTGACGGAGAAGATCGGCTATCTGACCGCTGAGTTCCTGGTCGACGAGATGCACAAGGGCCGCATCCCCAAGGAGTTCCTGCCCCTGCAGAGCGGTGTGGGCTCGACGGCCAACGCCATCCTCGGTGCCCTGGGGCAGGACAAGCACGTGCCCGACTTCAACATCTATACAGAGGTGATCCAGAACGCCGTCATCGAGATGATGCTCAACGGTCGTGTGAAGGATGCCTCGGCCTGCTCGCTGACCGTCTCTAACGACTGTCTGATGCAGGTCTACGACAATATGGACTACTTCAAGAATCACCTGACGCTGCGCCAGAGCGAGATCTCCAACAATCCCGAAGTGATTCGCCGACTGGGCGTCATCGCCATCAACACGGCCATCGAGGTAGACCTCTATGGCAATGCCAACTCGACACATATCAGCGGCACCAAGATGATGAACGGCATTGGCGGCAGCGGCGACTTCATCCGCAACGCCTACCTCAGCATCTTCACCTGTCCCTCGACGGCCAAGGGCGGCCTCATCTCGTCGGTTGTGCCCTTCGTCAGCCATCAGGACTCCAGCGAGCACGATGTCAACATCATCGTGACGGAGCAGGGCATCGCCGACCTGCGCGGAAAGTCGCCTGCTCAGCGTGCCGAGATTATCATTGAGAACTGTGCTCACCCCGACTACCGTCCGCTGCTGCGTGAGTACCTGAAACTGGCCAAGATGGGCCAGACGCGTCACAACCTGACGGCAGCCTTCGCCATGCACGACTCGCTGGCTCGCAAGGGTGACATGCACCTGACCGATTTCTCGGAGTACGTGAAGTAAGAACCAAAAACACCAATGACTCCAGTAGAAATAAGAAAAGTCAGCAATCAGAAGCAGTTGCGGCAGTTCGTAAAGTTCTACTACAGCCTGTATCGGGATAACGAGCAGGCTGTACCTTATTTATTCTTCGATGAGATGGACACGCTGCGGCACGACAAGAACCCCTCGTTCGAGTGCTGTGAGGCGGACTATTTCATGGCCTTCAGGGATGGGCAGATGGTGGGCCGCGTGGCCGCCATCATCAACCATCGGGCCAACGAGCGGTGGGGCGTCCGGCAGGTGCGCTTCGGGTGGTTCGACTTCATTGACGACATAGAGGTGTCAGGGGCACTGCTCAAGGCTGTGGAGGACTGGGGCCGCCAGCGTGGTATGAACCAGATAGCGGGGCCGATGGGCTTCATCGACACCGATCGTGAGGGCATGCTTGTCGAGGGCTTCGATGAACTGTCGACGATGTACGTGAACTACAACTACGCCTACTATCCGCAGCACATGCAGCGGCTGGGCGGCTTCCGCAAGGACAACGACTACATGGAGTATCAGGTGAAGGTGCCCGATGTGGTGCCTGACAAGTTTGCCAAGATTGCCGACATGATCAGCCACCGCTATGGGTTGTGCGTCAGGAAATTCTCCCGACGCGAATTGGTGCAGGGTGGATGGGGACGCCGTATTTTCGAGATGGTCAACGAGACCTACAGCAACCTCTATGGCTACTCACATCTGTCGGAGCGCCAGATTGACAAGATTGTGGCCGACTACATCAAGATTGCCGACACCAACCTGATCACAGGCGTGATGGACGGCGATAAGATGGTGGCCTTCGGCGTCACCTTCCCTTCATTCTCCAGGGCACTGCAGAAGACGCGCGACGGAAGCCTGTGGCCTATGGGCTGGTGGCAGTTGCTGCGCATCCTGAAGTGGCACAAGACCGACACCGTCGACCTGCTGCTGATAGGCGTGCTGCCAGAATACCGTCAGAAGGGTGCCAATGCCATCATCTTCAACGACCTGATACAGCAGTTCCAGCGCTACGGCTTCCGCTATGCCGATGCCATGCCCCAAATGGAAGCCAACGAGGCTGTCCGCTCCCAGTGGCAATACCTGGAGAGCCGCCAGCATCGTCGGCACCGCTGTTATCGTAAAGACCTGTAATCAGTAATAATTAACCGAAGAATTCGCCGTCGCCCTGCTGGTCGTAACTACTGCCGTCGAAGCAGTGGGTGCAGACCTGGCTCTTGGGCAGGCCGATGCTTTCGATGAGGTCCTCCAGACGGGCAAACTTCAGCGAGGTGAGGCCCAGTCGGCGGGCTATCTCGTCTACCATGCGCTGGTATTCGGGCGAGTCGGTCTGGGCATATTTGTCGAGGTTGATCTTGTCGTCGCCCTCGAAGTCGCGGATGATGCGGCGCGTGATGAGTTCGAGGTCGCTCTTCGAATTGGTGAAGCCGATGAAGGGGCAGCCATAGACCAGAGGCGGACAGGAGATGCGGACGTGCACCTCCTTGGCGCCGTTCTGGATGAACTCCTTGGCGTTGTCGCGCAGTTGGGTGCCGCGAACGATAGAGTCGTCGCAGAAGACCACGCGCTGATTGCGCAGCAGGGCCTCGTTGGGTATGAGTTTCATCTTGGCCACCAGGTCGCGACGGCTCTGGTTGCCGGGCGTGAACGAGCGGGGCCAGGTGGGGGTGTACTTCAGCACGGCACGCTTGTAGGGGATGCCGGAACCTTCGGCATAGCCCAGGGCCATGCCCACGCCAGAGTCGGGGATGCCGCAGACGAGGTCGGCCTCGACATCGTCGCGCTCGCCCATCATTCGGCCGTTCTTCTCGCGTACATATTCTGTATTAATGCCTTCGTAGCAGGAGGCGGGGAAGCCGTAGTAGACCCACAGGAACGAGCAGATCTGACAGCGCTTGAAGGCGGGCTGCAGCACCTCGAGGCCGTCGGCACGAAGCCGGATAATCTCGCCGGGACCCACGTCGCGGACGGGCTTGTAGTCGAGGTTGGGGAAACTGGTGGTCTCGCTGCTGGCGGCGTAGGCCTTCACCCAGTCGTCGGTGCCGATGGGCGACAGGCGGTGCACCTCCTTGCGTCCGATGACGATGGGGGTGCGGCCCAGGAAGTCGCGGGCGGCGATGATGCCGTCCTCGGTGAGGATGAGCATGGAGCACGAGCCCTTGATCTTGCGATACACCAGGTTGATGCCTTCCACGAAGGTGCTGCCCATGTTGATGAGCAGGGCCACGAGTTCCGTCTGGTTCAGGTTGTTGGCGCTCTGCTCGCTGAGGTGCATGCGCTGTGCCAGCAGTTCGTCGGCAATCTCGCGTAGGTTGTTGATTTTGGCCACCGTCACCACCGCATAGCGGCCCAGGTGGGAGTTGATGATGATGGGCTGCGGGTCGGTGTCGCTTATGACGCCCAGTCCCTGGTTGCCCGAGAAATCGCTCAGTTCGTCCTCGAACTTCGAGCGGAAGTAGTCGCGCTCCAGAGAGTGGATGCTACGCGAAAAACCGCGCTCTTTGTCGAACGTGACGAGACCTGCACGCCGTGTGCCGAGATGTGAGTTGTAGTCAGTGCCGTAAAACAAGTCGTTTACGCAGTCCTTTGTAGAGATAGTTCCGAAAAATCCGCCCATAGCAGTTATCGCTGTTTTTTTGTTTGTGGGTGCAAAGGTACAAATAAAAAGTGAAAAGTGAAAAATGAAAGGTGAAAAGTTTTATGTTCCCACCTCATTTTTTAATGAAATCGAAGGCAAAGCGGAGGCCAAAGTACATCAGCGTGCCTGCAAAGACACCGGCGATGGCGTCGATGGCATAGTGGGCCTGGATGTAGAACGTGCCGAAAAACAGCAGCACGGCCAGGGGCAGGAACGACCAGAACAGCCAGCGGTTGCGGCTCTCCCACGCCAGCCATATGGCCACCACCGTCACGCCCACATGGCTGCTGGGGAAGGCGGCCGTGGGCCGTTCGCCGGCATCGTGGGTGAACTCGAGGATGTGGTAGAAGAAGCCGTCCTGATAGCCAGGTATGGGCAGCGAGAACTGCGGGTCGGTCACCTCGAACGCCAGTCTTCCGAAGTAGTCCTTCAGGTCGGGGAAGACGCCAGCCACCGCCTGCTCAATGCCGATGGCCTTGAAGTAGAACTGCGGTCCGGCCACGGGCAGGAAGATGAAGATGACGTAGAAGAGGAAGAACGACGACAATATAATAAAGGTGGTACGCTCGAAGTGGTCGTAGCGCCAGATGAAGTAGAACAGGGCGACGCCCGCAAACAGCGGATAGTAGGACACGTAGCCCAGCGTCACCAGTTCGCTCACCACGGGCCAGTGGCACACCTCGCTGAACACGAGTGCCGGCTGACAGCCGAAGAGGGCCTGCTCCCATCCGGCAAAGATATGGTCCAGGTTGGGGAAGACGCGGTTCAGTTCGTAGGTATCTGGATACCACAGGCCGAGCAGCGAGAACTGTCCGATGATGCGGAAGAGCGTGGTCAGCCGGCAGGGCATCAGTCGGTAGACGCCCCACAGCACCAGCGTCACCAGCAGGGCCTGCACACGGGTCCATGCCATCAGCCCAGGGTTGGGCAGACTGGTGTAGGTGACCATCATGAACACCGAGGTGGCCAGCAGATAGGTCATCATCACCCACTCCACCGGCATCAGCCCCTTGCGTGGCGTCTTCTCGATCGTAAACAGTTGCCTAAAGGACTTCATTTTTCACTCATCACTCATCACTTCTCACAGCCATCCGTTCTCCCTGTACCACTTGATAGTCAGGGGCACGCCCTCCTTCAGCGTGTACTTCGGCTCGTAGCCCAGTTCGCGACGGGCGGGACTGATGTCGCACCGCCAGTTGCGCTGCTTCAGGATGTGATACTTATCGTTGTTCAGGGCCGATATCTTACCCGTCAGGTGGCCCCACTTGTCGCCGAAGTAGGTGATGACGCGCAGCAGCCAGATGGGGGCCGTGATGCGAATCCACCAGGGGTTGCCCAGTTCCTTGCGGATCAGATTAGAAAAGGTGGCCGACTGATACACCTCGCCGTCAGAGAGGAAGTATTTGCGCCCTGTCTGCCCCTTTTCGCAGGCCAGGAAGACGGCCTGCACCACGTCCAGCACATAGACGAAGGTGATGTCCTGCTGCTGGAAGCCCACGGCGAAGTCGCTGTGCTGCTTAATGCTCTTGGCCATCAGGAAGTAGTCGCGCTCCCTGGGGCCGTAGACGCCGGTGGGGCGCAGGATGACATATGGGAAGGACTGCTGTTCCAGCCACCGCTCGGCCTCCAGTTTGCTCTTGCCGTAGTCGGTGTTGGGCTGGGGCGTGTCGCCCTCCTGAATCTCCTGATAGGGCTGCTGCTCGCGGATGGCGCCGTAGACGCTCAGCGAACTGATGTAGACGAAGCGCTTCAGGGGCATCTGCACGTTGATCAGGGCACGCACCAGATTCTTCGTGCCCTCTGTGTTGATGCGGTAGAAGTCGCTGGTGTTCAGACATTTGGTCACGCCGGCGGCATGCACCACATAGTCGAAGTCTTTGTCCTTCAACTGTGCCTCCAGTTGCTGCTGGTCCGACAGATTCAGTTCGATGAACCGTATGCGCTCGTCCTGCAGGAAGTCGCGCTTGCTGCTGCCTCTGACTGCCGCCCAGGTCTCCATGCCGCGCCTGAGTGCCTCCTCTACGATAAACGAGCCGATGAATCCGCTGGCTCCCGTTATGAGTATCTTCATTTTTCTTCGCGTTGCTACTGTTTCGGGCTGCAAAGGTACAAAGAAAAGTGAAGAGTGAAGAGTGAAGAATTTGCTGCCGCCTTGTTATTTTTTAACGCTTACATTCCGTCACTCTTCACTTTTCTTTGTACCTTTGCATGCTGAAATGGACATGAGGCAGACAGATCAGATGAGTCGCATCAAGGAAAAATGGCATGAGTTTCGTGAGTGGCAGCGTCGCCCTCATCAGGTGGCTCCCATGTCGGAGGAGCAGCATCGCTGTGCCACCTGCGGCACAGAGTTTCAGGGCAACTATTGTCCTCGCTGCGGACAGGCGGCACGCATTGGGCGCTACTCGTTCCGCAAGGCCTTCCTGCTGTTCCTCGACGTGTGGGGACTGGGCAATCGGGGTATGTTTCGCACCCTGCGCGACCTCATTCTGCGCCCAGGCTACATGATTCGCGACTACCTCTCGGGCATGCAGATGGCTTATTTCCCGCCCTTCAAACTCTTCTTCCTGCTGACAACGCTCTCTCTGCTCGTTGAGAGCGGCGTGAACATCAAGATGCAGAACTATTTCGAGGAGTCTCGCGAAGAGATTCGACAGGGGTTCTCCGAATCCTTTGAAGACGCTGAGGCGTCCCAGGCGCCTGCCGAAGTGCAGCAGGTCAACGAGAAGTCTCGTGAGTATGGCCTGTTGTTCATGGACTTTGTGCAGCGTTTCCCCAATATCTACACCCTGTCCATGCTCTTCATCTTGTCGGGCTTTCTCTACATCTTCTTCCGCAAGAGTCCCAACATCCCCGACCTCCGTTTCTCCGAACTGCTGGTGGCGCAGGTCTATACGGCCGATATGTATTCCATCTACAGCATTGTGATGGAGTTTCTCTGTCTGCCCTGGTGGATTCAGATCTTCACCGTCTGGTTCCCCCTCATCCCCCTGAAGCAGTTGTCGGGCTTCCCTTGGTGGAAGATCATCCTCTTCATCCTGCCCGTCGTCTTCGTGCTCCTGACCATCTGCCTGGCCGCCTTCATCTTAGGTTTCGTCGCCGTCGCGATGGCTTCTTGATGCAAAGTCTGTCAAATACATGCCCAGGATAATGAGCAGGGTGCCAATGATGAAATAGATTGTGATCTGCTCGTGAAGCACCATCCAGGCAAACACGATGGTGAACACGGGGTTCAGGTAGACGTAGTTTGTGGCGACGATGGCACCCAGTTTCTTCAGCACCCAGTTCCACGCGAGGAAGCAGAGCATTGAGGCCACGCACCCCAGAAACAGCAAGTGCCACAGCAGATGAGGCTGCGAGATGAGCACGTCGAGGTTTAGTCCGGGAGATATCATGTAATAAGGTATCATGGACAGCAGCCCGTAGAAGAACACCTTGCGGGTGATGAATATGGAGTCGTAGCGTTCGTTGGCCCTAATCATCAGCAGACTGTAGGTTGCCCAGCAGAGTGCGGCCGACATGGCCAGAGCATCGCCTCGCGGCGAGAGGTGGAGCACGAAGTGCCCATTCATCACTACCACCACCACACCCGCCGCAGCCATCAGCGTGCCCATGCTCTGCAGGCTGCTCAGTCGCTGCGACTTATAGAACATCCCTATCAGCAGCGACGCAAACAGCGGGCTCAGGCTCACGGTGATAGATGTGTTGGTCGTTGTGGTATAGTTCATGGCACTGTTCTCCGTCAGGAAATACAGCGAGCCGCCCGTCACGCCCAGCGCCGCCATCAGCAGTTCGTCGCGCCACGAGTCGGCCATCCATCGGATGCCTTTGTACAGGCAGAATGCCAGCAGCAGCACGTAGGCAATCAGGAAGCGGAGCGTGAAGATCTGACCAGCCGTCAACCCGCCCAATAGCAGCAGTTTAGTAGACACAAACGTAGTGCCCCATACCGCCACAACCCCCAGTGCCACCGCATGATAGATATACTGAAGTTTCATAAATCTATAAATGATCCATCTTGTTTAGTATGTGTTGTGCTCCCTCGTTGCCCTCTCCGGCTGCCCGTCGCAGATGGTCGATAGCACGCAGGGTGTCGCCCTGCTGCAGACAGAGGATGCCCAGGTTCAGACGGGCCGTTGCATGACCCTTGTCAGCAGCGAGCGTGTACCAGTAACGGGCCGAGTCGGCATCCTGGCGGACACCCTTGCCGGCATGATAGAGCCATCCCAGATTCAGTTGCGACAGCGTGTTTCCTTGCACGGCAGCCATCCTGAACCATCGTGCCGCCTCCTCGAAGTCCTGACCGACGCCCTGT
>JAFUUL010000097.1 GCA_017483805.1 Prevotella sp. | reverse complement strand
GGTTTCACGGCTAAGCTGGCCGGTACCGAGCGCGGCATCACCGAGCCCACGCCTACCTTCAGTGCTTGATTCGGCCAGGCCTTCCTCGAACTGCATCCCACGAAGTATGCCGAGGAGCTGGTGAAGAAGATGGAGAAGAGCGGCGCCAAGGCCTACCTGGTGAACACCGGTTGGAACGGCACGGGCAAGCGCATCTCTATCCGCGACACCCGCGGCATCATCGATGCCATCCTGGGCGGTGCCATCCTGAAGGCTCCCACCAAGAAGATTCCTTTCTTCGACTTCGAGGTGCCCACAGAGTTGGAGGGCGTAGACACCAACATCCTTGATCCTCGCGACACCTACGCTGACGCTGCTCAGTGGGAGGAGAAGGCCAAGGATTTGGCTGCCCGCTTCATCAAGAACTTCAAGAAGTACGAAGGCAACGAGGCCGGCAAGGCTCTCGTCGCTGCAGGTCCGAAACTGTAATTTTGTACAATCATAAAAAAAAGGCAGGCTCGCAAGAGTCTGCCTTTTTTTAATCAGAAACCGATACGGGGCTTCGCCTTAGGTACTTCGATGGGCTGGATGTCGGCTGGGGTGATGCTGAAGAACTCACGCTTATCGAAGATGTCACCCTTGATGCAACGCTGGGCGTGAGTGAGATAGATGCGCTCCAGTTGGTTAGCAATGAAGCGAGCGTTGCCCCATGTCTGCGGGTCGCGGGTGCTGTAGGCCTCGGTGACTATCGACTTGTAGAGATCCCAGGCTGAAGGTGTGAACGTGTAGTTGTACTCGCCGATGCGCATCTTCGTGATGTCGAGCAGTTCGTCGACCGAGAAGTCCTTGAACTCGAAGCGGTTGGGGAAGCGCGACTCCAAGCCGGGATTCAGTTCCAGCAACCGAAGCATGGGCTGCTTGTAGCCGCAGAGCACGATGGCCAGGTCGCGCTGCTTCTCGTTGGCCAGAATCTCCATCAGCAGGGGGATGACCATCTTGCCTGGGTCGTTCCTGTTGTCGGAATTCAACAGATAGGCCTCGTCGATCATCAGCACGCCGCCCTGTGCCAACTCTATCACCTGACGGACGGCCCGCTCCTCGTCGCCCCAGTTGGTGCCGACGAAGGTGCCTCGCCCGGCCACCACCACATGGCCCTTGCTCAGCATACCGGCTTTGTGCAGCAGCGAGCCCATGATCTTGCAGACGGTGGTCTTGCCCGTTCCGGGGCGTCCGAGGAAGATGCTGTGGAGCGACAATTCGTGAATCTTTCCCTTGGGATTCATGGCGTGCATCCTGATGTTGTAGCGGTTCAGCGTGATCAGTTCGTCGATGCGCTCCTTGATCTCCTTGCAGCCCACCAGTTTCTGCAATTCGCGCTCAGGGTGCTTGGTCGGCTGCAGTATCTCGACCTTCACCGTGTTGTTTGGGTTCAGTTCCAATTCGCCGGTTGTCGACAGCATATCGTCTTCCTCGTCCTCATCCTCATCGCTCCCCAGACGGAGATCGACGTTGATGTCTCCGAGAGACGGCGGGAAGGGCATGGCGTCATCGTCCTCTGTATTGCCGGATTCCACTTCCTCGCAGCCGTTCTCGATGAATTTGCGGAGCATGGCCTCGAACTCAGCATCCTCGTCCTGCTTCTCGATCCTGAAGTCGTCCAGCGGGGCCAGAAAGTCGCAGATTGTGTCATCCGTCTGTTTCACAAAATCTCTAATCATGGTAGAATGTGTGCTTGGTGTTAAAATGAAAAAGATCAGTAGAGCAGTGTAGTGCGCTCCGCGGAAGAGAGCGCAAGAGTGTTTAGGCTAAGACATAGGCAAGCCTCAAGCCTGTAAGCATCACAGAGAAAAATTCCCTTTCTTTTTACCTTTTGTTCGTTATAGTTGTATTAGAAATTGTTTTTCCGTCTGCAAAGATAGGCAAAAATCTTGGAATGCGCCAAATATTTTGTGGATAAAGTTTCGTTTTTAACATTTGCGCTTCCCCCACCCGCATTGATTTAAGTCAAAATAGTGGCCGTTCGCGCGAACGTGCTGACAAAATCTTTCGGCTGTTTTAGGAAAAATCCGTACCTTTGCATTGTAGTCGAGACGACTACGCACGTTATTCATTAGGTTAGTAGTACTTTGCGAAAGCGAAGAAAATTAAGGTAAAGATTATGTTATTAGATTTTCAGACAACGTGCACGCTGGCAGTTGTAGCGGTAGCCACCGTTTTGTGTGTTATCACGCTAATGAACACCAACGTCCGTTGAAAGGAGTACGGGGTGAGCGATTCATACCGTGCTCTTTTTTCTTGTTATTTGCTTTTTTGAAGTCGCAAAAAACTAAAAACAACTTAAAATCGGGGTGATAATGATATATTTTGTTTAATAATAGGGAGAAAATGGCCGCTTTTTGCAGAATTGTGAGTAAATTTGCAGCCGAATTGTTTAAACAAGACATTTGATGAAGAAGATTTTCATGACGCTCTGCGTACTGCTGGGAGCATCGACGATGCTGACCGGCTGCCTGAATAGCGACAGCGACTCTGAGGTGAAGACCTATGGCGACATGGCCATTACGAGCATCACCCTGGGTACGATGAACCGCTACACGCAGACCACATCATCCTCTACCGGCAACGACACCATCGTCAAGTCGACCTTTACGGGCAGTGGCTATCCCCTGTCCATCGACCAGTTGGGCTGTCGTATCTACAACGAGACGGAACTGCCTGCGGGCACCGACCTGAAGCATGTGATTGTCACCATCTCTACGCTGAACAGCGGCGTTGTGGGCATCAAATCGCTGACCAGCGACTCCGTATTCTACTATTCGTCGACCGATTCCATCGACTTCTCCCAGCCTCGCGTCTTCCGCGTCTTTGCTACTAACGGCACCGGTTCGCGCGACTACACGATGACGCTGACTGCCAGCGAGACCGCAGGCATCAACTTCGAATGGCGGAAGGTGATGGACGATCCCAGCCTCAGCGGATGGGATGATGATACGCGCCTGGTGATGTTCCGCGACTCTGTCTTTGCCAGCACAAGAGACGTCATCGTGAAGGACGACGTGGCCTATTCGCTGGACGGAGGGCAGTTGGTGCGCTCGGAGAACCTGGAAGATTGGCAGCCCGTGGCTGGTGCCCCACTGCTGAGCAGCCTGTTTGCACAGGGCACCAAGGAACTCTTTGCCATCGGGACTGACGGCAAGGTGCTGCACTCCGAGGACGACGGACTGACATGGGCCGAAGAAACACTCGACACTGATGCCGCGCTGTTCCCGACGGAAGGACTGGTCAGCGTGACCTGGAACTACCGGAACAGCGACTCGACCGACTATGTGCTGCTGGCAGGCAGCCATCCGCAGGTTCCCGCATATATGGCCATCTGGCGCAAGATCAGCCAGTATGGCGGCAACGGCAAGGGAGGCCAATGGGTCTATATGCCCCTCGACGAAACCAATCCCTACCTGCTGCCCGCCCAGGGCGTGCTGTCGATGGCCTATTATAATAATAAGGTGTTGGCTCTGAACGACGGGCTGGTGATGCTGGAGTCACGCGACCAGGGCATCACGTGGAAGACCTGTTCCGCCTATCCAGTGCCCTCGGCCATGACCGGCTCTCGTGTTCGCATGACTGCCAGCGACGATAGCGGCATCTGGCTGCTGACCAACAGCGGACAGGTGTGGCACGGAACGAAGCGGTAAACACATATAACGGGACAAGTGCCAATGAGGTGGAAGAGACGTGACGACAGCGTGTGGACGGTGAGACTGTTGCTCTGTGCAGCATTCCTTGCGACCCACTGCTGGATTCTTGCGCCCCAGGCCAAGGCTCAGACAGAGCCGGAATACAAGATGGAGGTAGGTGCCGGAGTGGGCCTGATGAACTATCTGGGCGACTTCAACGGCAGCCTGCTGAAAGGCATGAAGCCCATGGGAGGGCTGGTACTGAAATATAAGATGAACCCGCGCATGGCGTGGTCGGCGGGGCTGAACTACAGTCAGTTGAAGGGCTCTTCAGCAGATGTGGAGACCTGGTATCCTGAACTGGCCGACAATCCCATTGACTTCACGTCGAAGGTTGTCAACTTCGACGTGCGCTACGAGTGCAACTTCTGGCCCTTCGGCACGGGGCAGGAGTATCGGGGGGCACGGCCGCTCACGCCGTTCATCGCGCTGGGAGCAGGCTTGGTGTTCGCCGACTGCGACAAGTCGGTAGTGGGCTTCCAGATGCCTGTCGGTGTCGGCGTGAAGTACAAGTTGAAGCAGCGCCTCAACCTGACCGCCGAGTGGATGATGCACTTCTCGGGCAGCGACAAACTGGACGGGGTGAAAGATCCCTATGGCATCAAGAGCAGCGGCCTCTTCAAGAATACCGACTGCTTCAGCACCCTGCAGGTGTCCATCACCTACGAGTTCATGGAGCGCTGCCGTACCTGCCATAACGACAGGGAGTGAGATTGAGGATTGAAGATTGAAAATTAAGCATTAAGCATTATGAATTATGCATTAGATATGACGCGCATCCCACAGCACATTGCCATCATCATGGACGGCAATGGGCGCTGGGCCATGGAACGTGGCAAGGAGCGCACCTACGGTCATCAGGCCGGCGTGGAAGCCGTGCGCCGCATCACCTCGGAGTGTACCAGACTGGGGGTGAAGTACCTGACGCTCTACACCTTCTCCACCGAGAACTGGAACCGCCCGGCCGACGAGGTGGCAGCCCTGATGGGACTGGTGCTCACGTCGCTGGAGGACGAGATCTTCATGAAGAACAATGTGCGCTTCCGTGTGGTGGGCGACCTGGAGCGTCTGCCCGAGGTGGTACGCCAGAAACTGCACCAGACCGAGGAGCACACGGCCAAGAACGATGCCATGACCATGGTAGTAGCCCTGAGTTACTCGTCGAAACTGGAACTGGTGAGGACCATGCAGCAGATAGCCCGCGAGGTGAAGGACGGCTCGCTCAGCATCGACGACATCGACGAGAAGACCATCGACAGCCGTCTGTGGACCAACTTCATGCCCGATCCCGACCTGCTCATCCGCACAGGTGGCGAGGTGCGCATCTCCAACTACCTGCTCTGGCAGATTGCCTACTCTGAACTCTACTTCTGCGACACCTACTGGCCCGACTTCGACGAGGCCGCCCTGCACAAGGCCATCCAGAGTTTCCAGAGCCGGCAGCGCCGCTACGGCAAGACCGAGGCACAGGTGGAGGAGGAAGAAAAGTAAAAAAGTAAAAGAGTAAAAAAGTGACAAGAAAGACTATCATAGACAAGATAAAGGTACTGGTAAAAGGCTTCTTACCTTTTTACCTTCTTACCTTTTTACCTTTCAACATAGCGGCGCAAAACATCATTGTCAACCCCGACATCTCCTATGCCGGCACCCCTCGCCAGTGTGAGATTGGCGGCATCAATGTGGAGGGCGTCGAGGGCTACGAGGACTTTGTGCTCATCAATCTGTCGGGCCTGAGTGTCGGACAGCGCATCGAGGTGCCCGGCTCCGAGATCACCGAGGCAGTGAAGCGCTACTGGAAGCACGGACTCTTCTCTGACGTCTCTATCACGGCCGATTCCATCGTCGACTCGAAGGTCTACCTCTGCATCCATCTGGCACTGCGTCCACGCATCACGGCCATCAACTACTACGGCGTGAAAAAGAGCGAGCGCGAGGACCTGGAGAACAAGTTGGGCATGGCCAAGGGCATGAGCCTGACGAAGAACGTCATCGACCGCGCCACCATCCTGGCCAAGAAATACTTCGATGACAAGGGCTACAAAAACGCCGATATCAACATCCGCCAACAAGACGACGTGACGGGCAAGAACCAGGTGGTGCTCGATGTCTACATCGACAAGAAAGACAAGATGAAGGTGCGCGAGATCATCATCGACGGCAACGAGCGGGTCAGCGACACCAAGATCAAGGGTAGCCTGTTCACCAAGGGTGCCTTCGGCAAGATTCACGAGGCCGGCAAGTTCGTCAACCTCTTCAAGGCCAAGAAGTTCACCCCCGAACGCTACGAGGAGGCTAAGCAGGCCCTGCTGGAGAAATACAACGAACTGGGCTTCCGCGATGCTACCATCGAAGAGGACTCGGTGTGGAATGTCGACGAGAAGCACGTCAGCGTCTACCTGAAGGTCGACGAGGGCGAGAAATACTATCTGCGCAACATCTCATGGGTGGGCAACACCGTTGTCACCAGCGACTACCTGGATGCCGTGCTGGGCATGAAGAGCGGCGACGTCTACAACCAGAAACTCATGAACAAGCGACTGCTGGAAGACGACGATGCCGTGCACAACTATTACTATAACAACGGCTACGTGTTCTCCAGCATCGAGCCTACCGACATCAACGTAGTGGGCGACTCCATCGACGTGGAGGTGCGCATTGCCGAGGGTCCGCAGGCCCACCTCAACATGGTGCGCATCTATGGTAACGACCGACTCTACGAGGAGGTGGTGCGCCGCGAACTGCGCACCAAGCCCGGCGACCTGTTCAACAAGGACGCCCTGATGCGTTCGGCCCGCGAAATCGCCTCGATGGGCTACTTCGACCCCGAGTCGGTCAGCCCCGATGTGAAGCCCAACTATGAGGACGGCACCGTGGACATCAACTGGAACCTGACGCAGAAGAGCAACGACCAACTGGAACTCTCGCTCGGCTGGGGCCAGACGGGCATCATCGGCCGCGTTGGTATCAAGTTCACCAACTTCTCACTGCGCAACCTGCTGGGCAAGAACAAACTGCATCGCGGCATCCTGCCCTCCGGCGACGGCGAGCAGATCGGCCTGAACTTCCAGACCAACGGCCGCTACTATAGTTCCTACAACGCCAACTACTCTACGGGATGGTTCGGCGGCAAGCGACCCAACGCTTTCAACGTGGGCGTCTACTACTCCAAGCAGTCGGACGTGTCGAGCAACTACTACAACTCGGCCTATCTGAACTCGCTCAACTACATGTATTCGGGCTATGGCTACTACAATGGTGGCTACTACAATAACTACGAGAGTTATCTCGACGACGACAAATATGTGAAGTTGCTCGGCATCTCTCTGGGATGGGGCAAGCGTCTGCGCTGGCCCGACGACTACTTCCAACTCTCGGCCACGCTCAGTTACCAGCGCTATATGCTGAAGGACTGGCAGTACTTCCTCATCTCCAATGGCAACTGCAACAACATCAACCTCTCGCTGGCCCTGTCGCGCACCTCTACCGACAACCCGCTCTTCCCCCGCCACGGCTCTGAGTTCTCGCTCAGCGTGACCCTCACGCCGCCCTGGTCGCTCTTCGATGGCAAGGACTACAAGAACCTGGCCACCCAGGAGACCTATTCCAACGACTACGAGCGCTGGCAGTCGGAACAGGCACAGAAATACAAGTGGGTGGAGTACCACAAGTGGAAGTTCAAGAGCCGCACCTTCACCGCCTTGGGCAGCGCACAGAAATGCTTCGTGCTGATGACCCGCGTGGAGTTCGGCATCCTGGGAGCCTACAACGACTACAAGAAGTCGCCCTTCGAGACCTTCTATGTGGGTGGCGACGGCATGAGCGGCTACAGCACCAGTTATGCCGAGGAGACCATCGGCCTGCGCGGCTATGAGAACGGCTCCATCTCGTCGACGGCCTACGTGCTGGGAGGCGAATGGACGGGCAGCCGCTACAGTGCCTACGATGCCTATGCCTACGACCGCTTCACCCTCGAACTGCGCTATCCCTTCATGCTGGGCAACACCACCATCTACGGACTGGGCTTCCTCGAGGCTGGTAACGCCTGGGCCAAGGCCAAGAACTTCAATCCTTTCGACATGAAGCGTTCGGCTGGTGTCGGCGTGCGCATCTTCCTCCCCATGGTGGGTCTGATGGGTATCGACTGGGCCTATGGCTTCGACAAGGTCTACCAGAGCGGATGGAAGAAGGGCGGCAGCCAGTTCCACTTCGTACTCGGACAGGAGTTCTGATGAGTTAAGAGTTAAGAATTAAGAGTTGTCGCCTGACGGCGATTATGAATTAAGAATTGAAAATTATGATTAGAAGGGTTTTACTGATGTTTGTTCTGTGTGCATCGACAGTGTCGATGCAGGCACAAAAGTTTGCATTGATTGATATGGACTATGTCTTCAAGAACATACCTGCCTACGAGCGGGCCAACGAGCAACTCTCGCAGGTGTCGAAGAAGTGGCAGGCCGAGGTCGATGCACTCACCACAGAGGCTCAGACCATGTACAAGAACTACCAGAATGAGGTGGTATTCCTCTCCAAGGAGCAGAAGAAAGCCAAGCAGGACGCCATCATGGAAAAGGAGAAGCAGGCCAGCGAACTGAAGCGTAAGTACTTCGGTCCCGAGGGCGAACTCTTCAAGAAGCGCACCGCCCTGATGAGCCCCATCCAGGACGAGGTCTACAACGCCGTGAAGGACGTGGCCGACCTGCGTGGCTATCAGTTGGTGCTCGACCGTGCCAGCGATACCGGCATCATCTTCGGCTCGCCCAAGATCGACATCAGCGACGAGGTGCTACGCAAACTGGGCTACTCTTACTAATGCTATAGATAGTCTAGAATGGCTAGAAATAATAACAACAAAATAAAACAACACCAAAGAAAATGAAAAAGTTTATCATCTGCGCAATCTGCGCAATCTGCGGTTTCACCACCGCACAGGCACAGAAATTCGGTCACGTGAACACCCAGGAGATCATCCAGGCCATGCCTGAGTTCGCCACCGCTCGTACCGAAATCGAAAAACTCACCGCACAGTATGAGGCTGACCTGAAGTCGATGCAGGAGGAACTGCAGAAGAAGGGTGAGGCTTTCGACAAGGAGGCTGCCACTCTGCCCGACAACATCAAGCAGCGTCGTGAGCAGGAACTGAACACCCTCTATCAGAACATCCAGCAGACCTATCAGGACAATCAGCAGGCTCTGGCCAAGGCTCAGCAGGAGAAGATGCAGGCCATCACCACCAAGGTGCTCGATGCCATCAAGACCGTAGGCCAGGAGGGCAACTATGTCTACATCATGGAGATGGGTGCCGGCATACCCTACATCAGCACCACCCTCTCCACCGATGTCACTGCTCAGGTAAAGACCAAACTCGGTCTGAAGTAAAGAAGGTAAGACGCTCTCCGGTGACGGGATGAGTGAAAGACAGTCCAGCGGCATGGAGATAGAGTCGCTGGGCTGTCTTTCCGTATAGACGGTCGCCAACGATGGGACAACCGAGGCCATCGGCATGGGCACAGTGCACCCGCAACTGATGGGTGCGACCGGTGTGGGGCGTCAGTTCCACCAGCGTCTGTCCACCGTGCTGCTCCAACACTCGATAGTCGGTCACAGCCGGCTTGCCGTGCTCCGGGTCTACCACCTGTCGCGGCCTGTCCAGTGGATCGGGCCGCAACGGAAGACGGATGGTGCCGCTGCCACTCACCTTGCCGTCGAGCAAGGCGATATACTTTTTATTAATGGTACGCGCGAGGAACTGCCGCTGCAGATGGTGATAGGCTTCCTCCGTCAGCGCCACCACCATCAGTCCCGAGGTGTCCATATCGAGGCGATGCACCATGTGTATCTCCGGGAACTGCTGCCGCAACAGACTCTCCACTGATGGGGCGTCAGTCCGTCCGGGCACCGACAACAGCCCCGCAGGCTTCTCTACGACGAGGATGTGCTCATCCTGATGAACGATTCTCAGGTGGCTGACCGATGCATCAGGTCCGTCTGACTCCGTCTTCTGCCCCAACATCCACCCCAATATAGGCTTGCATTTCCCCCGACAGGCGGGATAGAACTGCCCGTGGTGGCGAATTTCCATGCGTGGCGAACGCCCCTGCCAGAACTCAGCGATGGCGAGGGGCTGCAGGTGATGCAGATAGGCATACTGCAGCAGTTTGGGGGCGCAGCATTCGCCAGAACCCGAAGGCGGCACGCCCTGCGGCGTGTTGCGGAATATCTCGGTCAGCGTGCGCCGCTCACCGCGCTCGTTCAGCATCCCAAACTGGTCGAACAGCCAGCGTTGCAGGGCATCGGAACGGTGTTTGCGCTCCTGCTTGAGTGCAGAAATCTCTGATTCCATCGGCTCCAGACGCTCCTTAGCCTCAGCGACGACATCGGCCCACCGTTTCTTCAGTCGGCGCAGTTCGGCTTTCTGGAACTGGCTTTCGCGCTCCAGTTGAGTGATGGGTGATAAGTGATGAGTGATGAGAGCGTTTTTCCGCAATTCATCGCGTCGGACTTTGGCCTGGTGCATCGTAGTCTTATTGGCATCGATTTCAGCCTCAGCCTCACTGGTCAAGCGGACAAGATCGGCTTTTGCCGACACATAATCACTGGTACTTTCGAGCGAGGCGATGCGGCGGTTGACAGCGGAGATGCGGGCCTCCTCCTGCTTGAAATAGCCGTCGGGCTGCAGATAGTCGAAGACGGCCGGCACAAACCACGGCCAGTCGGCACGTCCCAGGATCTGCCCGCTGTAGGCAGCCAGGAATCCCACCTGACCCTGCGTGTCCTGACAGACCAGCACGCCAAACATCTTTCCGCTGGCCACCTCCTCGGCCCAGTCGGTCTGTTGCGCCAAATGGTCGCACACCCGGCGGGCCGCCTCCAGACAGAGCGGATGCGGCTCATAGTCGAACGGATTGTTCATCCGCTCCGGCAGGTCGGTAGTCTTCTCAATGGGATGCAGGAGTGGACACATAAGTGGTGCAAAGATACAACAAAACAATCGAAACACAAAAGGAATAGCCCACTTTTTCTGTGGGCCGGCCACGTCGCCCCCCCCGTCGCTACAGCAGTTGCTCCTTCAGGGCCAGCGTCACCAGGTTGACAGTGTTCTTCACGCCATACTTGGCCAGCAGGCGCTTGCGGTACCAGTTGACGGTCTCGGTGCTCAGGCTCAGGCGCTCGGCAATCTGGGGGTTGGTGTTGCCCTCGCAGATGAGTCGCAGGATGTTGCGCTCCACGGTGGAGAGAAACACCGATGCAGGCTCCGACCTGCTGATGATGGCCTGCACGTCGGGGCTGACGTACTGCCTGCCCTTCCACACCGCCTGCACGGCCTCTATGAGTTCGCTGACGGGCGAACCCTTGAGCAGATAGCCATGCACGCCGCTCTCCAGCATACGCTGGATGACGCTGTACTCATCGTGTATGGTGACGGCCACGATCTTCACCTTCGGATAGGTGGCTATGACCCACCGGCAGAAGGCTATGCCCTCGCCGACCAGCGAACTGCACTCGCCCGTCTGCTGCTTCTCGGGCACGGAGATGTCGAACAGCAGCATGTCGGGGCATCGCTCGGCCAGCGTCTGCCGGCAGGCATCAAAGGTGGAGAAGGTGCGACTGACGTGGGCCACGCCACTGTGGTTGATGGCTTCGGCGAGGCTCTCGGTGAACATCGTGTGGTCGTCCACGATGTTGATGTCTATCAGGTATTTCTTCATAGCGGTAGTGTGACGTTGATTTCCGTTCCCTGTCCCTTGCTGGATATGATGTTCAGCGTGCCGCGATAGGGCTCTATGCGGTCGCGCACGTTCTGCAGGCCCATCCCACTTTTCGCTTCCGCCATACCCTGGCCGTCGTCGCTCACCGTCAGGGTCACCTCTTGGGGCTGCTGCATCAGTTGGATGTCGATGTGGGCGGCCTGGGCGTGCTTCAGGGCGTTGTTCACCAACTCGTAGGCACAGCGATAGAGCACCAGTTCCTGCTCCTTGCTCAGGCTGATGTCGCCCACCGCCTGAAATCGGGCACCGGGCACGCTGATGGCAAAGTCGCTCAGTGCCGGCACCAGTCCGCCCCGCAGCAGTTCCTCGGGCATCAGGTGGTGCGACACGCGGCGCAACTCCGTGTGGGTGGTGTTCAGCAGGTGCAGCGTCTCGTCGGCCGTGGCGCCACCCTCTATCTTCATGCGCAGCAGCGAGAGCATACCGCCCAGCGAGTCGTGCAGGTCGCGAGCCAGGATGCTGCGCTCCTTGGCCTCCGTCTCCAGGGCCACACGGGCAGCCAGCAGGGCCTTCTGCCGACGGTGAACAACAATCAACAGACAATAGCCAATAACCATTGCCACCAGCAGGGCCACCGTCAGGGCCAACAGCCACAGGTGCAGGCGCCGCTCTCCGGCCAGGGTGGCTATCTCGGCCTCCTTCTTCTCCGTCTCGTAGAGCACCTCCATCTGGCTCAGTCCGCTCTGGTAGTGGTCGGTGGCAAAGCGCTCCGTCATCGTGCGTACCTTACTAATATATAGCGATGCCTCCTCCTTCCGGCCCAGTTGCATATAGATGTTGGCCAGCATCTCATAGCAGCCTATGTCGCAGAAGGTGGCCTCGTCGTCGTTCTCGTGTATCGACTTCAGGCCATAGTCGAGTGCCTCCTGCCAGCGGCCCTCCCGCATGGCTATCATGGTGGCAGCGGAATAGACGTCGTGGACAATCTCCGCCATCAGGCCCTTGTCGGCGTATGTGAGAGCCTCCTTGGCGAAGGCCTTGGCCGTCGGCAGGTCCTCGTGACCGCTCATCAGATTGAGTTTGATCATCGAGGCCAGCACCTCGGCATAGTCGCTCGGCTCCTCGTCGATGTGGGCGCGGTAGTAGCGATAGGCGGGCATGATGGTCTCCTCGGCCCGCTGGTAGTTCCCCTGACTGATGTAGACCTTCACCAGTCCCTTTCTGGGAAGCGACATCAGCAGCGAGTCGCCCGATGCCTCGCCGCTCTCCACGGCCAGCAGATAGTGGCGCTCGGCCTCCTCGTCATTGCCCATGGAGTTATACAGTTCGGCTATGTTGTGGTGCAGGATGGTCAGGCTCTCCTGCCAGCCATACTTCTGGAAGACGGGCTCTGCCTTCTGGTAGTACTCTATGGCAAGCAGCGTCTTGTCCTGTATGTTGTACAGGTTGCCCAGTGAGCCGTAGATGGCCGAGTAGTTATCGTCTATTGTGGCGTCGTCATACTCCCTTCTATTGCGCATCGAGTCGGTCACGTCCAGGGCCTCCATAAAATAGTGCTCAGCCTCGGCGTATCGCTCGCTGCCGTAGGCCATCAGGCCCAGCACGCGCAGGGCATCGGCCCGCGTGTTCAGCCAGGGGTGATCGTACGACAATGCGAGGGCCAGACGGGCATAGTGCTCGGCCTGCCTGCCGTCGATGGGCTGATAGCCCCACATCAGGCCCTTGTAGATTTCTATCCGTTCCTCGTCGCTGAGTGATCTATTGCCGTTCAGCACGGCCTCCAGCGAGTCCGTCTTGTGGTGGCGATGGTCAGAGTAGGCGTGAACCGTCTGGGTGCAGCCCGCGGTCAGCAGGAGGGCCAGTGCAAATATTGCTTTCAGTTTCTTCATATTCGTTGCTCTTTGGCCGCAAAGATAAGCATTTCTTCCCACATTCACCACCCAAAAGGGTGGAAATTCATGGTGGGCCTGCCAATTCCACCCTTTTGGGTGGGGAGGGTTTGGACTAAAATGCCTACCTTTGGGCAAATGTTTTTTAATTTGACAATGACTATGAACATGAAACGATGGACGATGGTCATGGCACTGCTCGTGGCCGTCAGCACTGGTGTCAGTGCACAGGGATTTCTCAAGAAGTTAAAGGACAAGGCCATTGAGAAGGTCAAGGAAAAAGTGGAGAACAAGGTGGAGCGCACCGTCAGCGACGAGATGGATGACGTGCTCGACGGAAAGAGCAACAAGTCCAGCAAGAAGTCGCAGTCGAGCGATGCCGACTACGAGGAGGCAGAGGCTACCGATGAAGGTCCCGTTGACTTTGCCCAGATTCAGGCGAAAAGCGACTTCAAGCGTGGTGCCACTGTATTCTTCACCGATGACCTGTCTGGCGAGCAGATGGGTGAGTTCCCTTCTAAGTGGGATTTGCTTCAAGGCAGCGAAGTAGAGGTGGTAAGTATCAAAGGTAAGAAAGCCATCAAGTTC
>JAFUUL010000034.1 GCA_017483805.1 Prevotella sp. | reverse complement strand
CACAGCCTCGCAGCACTTGACTCGGGAATGATACTTCTGCCATATGATATACCTTCTTTGGTTTCTGCCTACAAAGGTAATATCAGATTAACAATTTTCATCCCCTTTGGCGAGTTTTTTAATTCATGGGCATTTCATAATTCTTAATTCTTAATCGCGAAGCGACCGCTCGAACTTTGTTCGCTTCGCTTGGTGAAGAACTCTTAATTCTTAACTCTTAATTCTCAACAACGATTCGTCCTTCCACCTTCGAGTCCACCACCTGTCCATTCTGCAGCATCTCCTTGAAGTAGTCGCGAATCACGTAGCGGGCGTTGTTCTGGTCATCCTTGGGCGAATTGAGGTTGGTGCCGCTCTTGAAGGCCACCAGTCCGTCGTTGCCCTGTGCCAGATAGTCGATGGTGGTGACGCGGTAATTGGCCTGCGGGTCAATCTCCTTGCCGTGCAGACGGGCCGACACCAGTTTGCCGTCTTTGGTGATCACCAGTTGCACCCCCTTGCTCACGCCCTCGCCGCCGCGCTTGGCTATCTGGGCAAAGAGTTCCAGCACCTTCTCACCGGTCAGCGTGAGGAAGCAGATCTTATTCTCAAACGGTGCCACGTCCAGCACGTCGCCATAGGTGACCTCGCCCTTCGACAGGGCCGCACGGATGCCGCCCATGTTGTAGACGGCAAAGTCGGGCTGCTCGTTGTAGTTCTTTGCCATGTGGACGAAGATGTCGGGCAGCAGGTTCGACAGGTCGCTCTCCGGGCGGTCCGCCGCCATGTCGTGAGCCACGCGACCCACCACGGGGCTCATCACCTCGTCCACCTTCTGCTTGTAGGGAGCCAGAAAGGCTGTAGCCTGGGCATCGGGAGCGGCGTCGTAGCGACGGTCCACAAGAATTCTCGACCGGCTGACATCTGTCAGTTGGTAGTGCGTAGTGCAGGCCGTCAGAAGCATCATCATGCTGAGGCCTGTGAGGGCAAAAATCTTTTTCATAGGCAACAATTAGTAATATTTTGGTGCAAATTTACGAAAAAAGTTTGGAGTTTGCAAATTTTTTCGTACCTTTGCACCCGCTTTCCGCGTAATCGCTGGCAGGAAGATAGGAGAGTTGCCTGTTATGTTGCGTTGGAACGATACAACAAATTTAATTATCAAACAAAAAATGGATTTAATTAAAATTGCTGAAGAAGCATTTGCAACCGGCAAGCAGCACCCCAGTTTCAAGGCTGGTGACACTGTGACTGTCGCTTACAAAATTATCGAGGGTTCTAAGGAGCGCATCCAGTTGTACCGTGGTGTGGTGATCAAGATTGCCGGTCATGGTGAGAAGAAGCGTTTCACTGTTCGCAAGATGTCTGGCACCGTGGGTGTGGAGCGTATCTTCCCCATCGAGTCGCCCAACATTGATAGCATCGAAGTGAACAAGGTTGGTAAGGTTCGTCGCGCTAAGTTGTACTACCTGCGCAAACTCACAGGTAAGGCAGCCCGCATCAAGGAGAAGCGTTCGGGCCTGAAGGCTGCAGAAGCATAAGGACAAGTTTTCCCCCTTCGAAAAAAATCAAGCATCGGATTCGCCACGGCAATCCGATGCTTTTTTCGTTTATCACTTATCACTTTTCACTCATCACTTATCACTCATCACTTCTCACTCATCACTTCATAGTTCGTTTTCCCGTCGGCATCGCCGTGCAGCGCATCCTGAAAGGAGTCCCAGTCCTGGAACCCCACCAGCAGCGACAGCCGGTCCAGCGTCTTCTTGTTCGGCTTGTGCAGCAGTTCCTTCTCCACAGCCATCATCAGTTTCCTCAGTGCTTCCCGTTTCTTTTCCACAACAACTCTTAATTCTTAACTCTTAATTCTTAACTCTTAATTCATCATACACTTCCGCATATCGTTGCGCCTGCCCCGTGTTGTCGAACCGCTGCACGTAAGCCTGGCTCCGTGCCACGCGGTGTTCCCGGCCGGGAGCACCATAGAGCACCTGCTGTATGGCCTGCGCCATCGCCTCGTCGTCGTCAGGATCCACGTACAGGCTGTCTGGCCCGCCAGCCTCCTCCAGACACGACCCCGTGCAGGCCACCACGGGCAGCCCCATGCGGATGGCCTCGATGATGGGAATGCCGAAGCCCTCGTAGCGTGAGGGGTAGACAAAGGCGTCGGCCATACGGTAGAGCGACGGCAGGTCGTCGTCTGGCACGCCGTGCAGCATCAGCACCCGCTCGTGCAGCCCGTTCTCACTCACATACTGCCACACCTGCTCGGCATACGGCGTCTGCCGGCCCACGATGACCAGCGACACATCGTCAGGCAGGCGCTGCAGGGCCTTCACGGCCAGCAGCACATTCTTGCGCTCCTCTATCGACCCCACGTTCAACACGTAGCGGTCGGGCAATTCGTAGCGGTTGCGCACCTGCCACATCTTCTGCGGCAGAGGCTCGCCCACAAACCGTGCTGCACAACTCTGGTAGATCACGCTGACGCGATCGGCACTGACGTTGCCCAACTCGCAGATGTCCCTCTTCGTACACTCGCTGATGGCCACGATGCGGTCAGCCTCCTGCACGGCCTGGTGGAATTTGCGGGTGTAAATCTTCACGTCCACCTTATTGTAATATTCCGGATGGCGCAAGAAGATGAGGTCGTGTATGGTCACCACGCTGCGGATGCCCGCCTTGCTCAGTCCTGCCGGCAACTCGCCCGACAGGCCGTGGTACACCTGCACCCCGTCCTCCACCATCTGGCTGACGATGCCCTTGCTGCGCCAGAGCGCCTTACCCAGCGACGACCGGTAGACCCCGCTCGGATAGCAAAACTGCACGTGGTCGTTCTCGGCCACCTGCAGCCGCAGGTCGTCGCGTCCTTTGTCCACGGCATAGAGTCGCAGGTCCAGTCCTTCCATCCGGCTCAGGTCGTTAGCCAGTGTCCGTCCGAAACTGCCCAGTCCCGTTCCGTTCCTCACGATGCGCTTCGCGTCCAGCCCTATAATCATACGTTCTTCCATTCGCGGTGCAAAGATACGAAAAGTCGAGCGCAAAACAAAGAAACTCGTTTCTTTTTTTTGCCGAGACGGAGTATCTTCGCCATCTTTATGATGGCAGAGATAGTGCAAACCGAACGAAATACCAAATTTATTTCTATCAAACTCTTGCACATTCCAGATATTTTCGTAATTTTGCCGCAAAGGGTTATTCAAATGTGGGACAACGAATACATACCATTCGACTGGGCCATCAAGCGCATTCTGCGCGACAAGGCCAACTCCGGTGTGCTCGAGGGACTCATGACCGTCCTGCTGGGCATAGCCATACGCACATGCTGGTGAACCCCAGCCTCAAGGAGTCGCCCCTCATAGCCTACGACGAGATGCGCTGGGCCAAGGACAAGGGCCTCATCAAGGGCACCCATCTCAACCTTGGCGAGACCACCTATCACCAAGTTTGAGATATTAGACTAATTCTGCCCCTGCATAAGGCTAAAAACCGACGCAATCCTGCTATCCTGCTTCTCTCGGAGTCAACCTGTTGGTTGTCAACGAGATAGGGGTAGCAGGATTGCCTTCTGATCCTGCTTCCACCCTGCTTCCATCCTGCTTCTGCCTCGGAGCGCAGAATCATTTTGGCTGGAGCCGCAAGACCTTTTGGCTGGAGCCGCAAGATCTTTTGCCTATAGGCGCAAGGAAGTTTGGAGGCTCCTTTCTCCCTGATTCATGCCTCTTCCTCCCCAGTTTCCACGATACTTTTCCCCAATAACAAGCATAGAAACAAACGTAAAGTGCCATCAGAAGCACAGTCATCAACAAGGCGGCTGCTTTGCCACCTAACACTCACTTGAGCACATACAGGGAACTGCTGCCGGACAGATGGAAACAGGACAACGCCAAAAAATAGATGCTAAAGCGGATACGCTTACCCACACACAGAAAGAACTTGACAAACTTAACAAGTGCCGGCAATATCTTTCCAGCAATGGTGTATTCGATTCAGATAGTTTTATATCAATGATAGAGGAGGACAGTATATGAAGTCAAAGGCAGTACAGTTTTTGGAGGCACATCAGTCTGGTGAACATTCCACGTTTGCAGACGATGCCAAGTGGAGGCAGGAAAATGCTTCGTGGCTCAGGCAATCTCGCCGTGTGGCCTATGCCGTCATGGATTATATGCAAGACAGCAATCTTTCGCGCAATGATGTTGCGGAGAAACTTGGCGTTAGCCCGCAATATATCAGTAAGATTCTGTCTGGCAGGGTAAATTTCTCAATCAAGACCATTTCCGAGATAGAGGAGTCACTCGGTATAGAGATCTTTCAGGCCGAAACGGCAGAGGCTTGACATTAGTTCAGATTTCCACCTCTTTGACAATCGCCGACCCTCACGGGCCGGCGACTTCGGTTTTTGCGGGCCGGCCTACTCTCACGAGCCGGCGGGCCGAATGTGTCTTTATTAACAATTTAAAACTATAACTTTTCATGAGAAAAGTTGTCGCGAAGCGAGGAGTCGAACCTCTCACTGGCCACCGACTGGCCTGCTTTGCGTTAAATGTAACATATCGTACCTTTAATCCTTTTTTAGAATGGAACTCCAACCACCGAGTGAATTACTTCTTCTTGTTTGACTGCGAATGTTATTATCAACATTTTCTATTGATTTTGGGCTATCATTAGATATTTCACTTGAGGTACTTATTTTCTCTTGCATAGAGCCCAAATCTCTGTTAATCATTATAACCTGATCCACCATCTGTTCAGTACTTCTGCTAAGGATGCTAGTATAGTTCTCAATAGATTTTACAGCCGTTTTCACAGCATTCCACTGCTGAGAAGATTCTTTCATAGAGTAGAAAGAGTACATGATGGCGAATATCGACAAGACAATAGACAACAGCGTCGCTGTAAATGACAGGAATGTCATTATCCTATGTTCGAACATTTGTATGTTTGTACAGAGAAGAGCAGACAGTATTACAATGACAAGTAAAAGTATGCAAATTACCCACCAGAAGTGAGCAAGGCTTGTTCTCTCTTCTGCCATATCCCGATCGGGATTATCTTGATTGAGCCGAATTGTTGTCCTCATTGTTCGTCTTTGTTTTCGGATTTTCCAATTCTATTACCCGTTCTCTATATTCATTTATCACATCAGTCAATAACTTGATGAGCCTGCCTATAAGAGCATGTCCGTTTTCTTTGGAGTAGACAAAGCAGTCTGCAACTATCCATGGTCTATTGTCTATTTCCAGTATCTTGGCAACCTTGAATTGCTGGTTAATTTCAGCAATGATGTCTCTCCGCTCTTTAACGTCACGATCTTCTATTTTGGGCAAAGACATCCTGAAGAAAAACGGGTCATCTGGAAACGAACGAAAAAGGAAATATAGTCCGTTGACGCTGAATACGACATCATTTTCGTCTCGCATCGCCTCAAATCCATTTTCCTCTAAGTATTCGTCCAGTATCTTTCTCATTTTCAGAATTGATTAAGTTGCAAATTTATATTCTGGGGCGCAAGGCGCTTGAGCCTGCGCCCCAGAATATAAGATAGATTACCAGTTAGGCTCGTGTCCACCAGGCGTAGTAGGTACATCATCAATTTCATCTGAGTTACCATCGCTGGCGCAGACAATGCTTTCCATCTTCAATAAGACGACCTCCATCTCAGGAGCCATATATTCTTTCAATTCCATGTCTTTTCTCAATATTTAGTTTTATCGTTTATAATAAAGTTCGCCCACGCTCAGGCGAGTGTGAGCGAACTTTTATGTTAGATCGATTACTTCAGAATAACCTTCTTGCCATTCTGGATGTAAACGCCCTTCTGAGTGGGAGCACCCTCAAGTTTCACACCATTGATAGTGTACCAGCCTTCTGCCTTCACAGCAACGCCGTCGCGGCTGATGTAACTGATAGCAGTGGTGGTGCCGTCGGGCTCTTCCACGAAGATCTGCGGAGCCTCTGCCTCTACCTGTCCACTTACAGAAGTGATATAGGCGTAGAAACCAGGCATATTATGAGCGTCAGTCCAAACATCAATAAGGAGTTTGCCAGGTTTGTTTGCATCAACATAGGTGTACCAGATAGGAGCCTGATATTCCTTGTAATCAACAGTACCGATGAACTTCCATTTGTCGTTCTGCTGGACGAGGTTCTCATTGTTGACAGCCTGAATCTTAGCATTTGTGAATGACACATCACCAGAGGTAACGTCCTTGTCGGTCTTCACCAGGAACGGAGTGTAAGCATCAATCTGGTTGATGGTGATCTTGAAGTTCATCTTCTCACCAGAATTCTCCAGCACATCGAATACAGCATAGCCATCGATAGCCTTACAGAAGTCCAACGGCTTGATGTCGAACGGCAGAACAATTGCATTCCACTCACCCTTCTTCAGACTACGGCCAGAGATCTTAACGGTACTCGTCACATTGGCCAGTTCTGTCAACTTCGAAGTATTCTCTGCATCAGTGGCACTGAAAGTATACGAAGCAAGAACACCCTGGAATGTAACCTTGGCATCAACAGCCTTAACAGTATAGTTAGTGTTAGCATTTGCATTGGTCGAGATAAACTCGTCGTTCAGCGTAATGACAATCTTACCACCATCACCCAGTGTAGCGTGGTCACCATCATATACCCAGTCAATAGACTTGATGAAGTCTTTCTTCCAGAACTCAGCAGCATTGCTTACCTGAGGCATATCGGTAGTAGTCAGAGGAGTAGTTTCTGAGGTATATTCTTCAGTGTTATACAGTTTCACCCAGGTGTTTGCGTCGTCAAAACCAGCAGCAGCGATTTGCTCGGCGGTGGGAGTCGTGTACTCAGTCTTACCATCTACGAAATTGACAGCAGTGGGAGCCTGAGCGGCAACAACGACGGTGAAGGGCTTGATGGTGAACGAACCACCCTGAATCTGCACATTGGTGTAACTGTTACTTGTAGCCGTACCAGTAGTTACGATGTTATAGGTACCAGCATTAGTAGGATTGCCAGAAATCTCAGTATCCTCATACTTGAAGGTTACAGCACTCAAATTAAGGGCAGCATCCAGATCAGCAGCAGTGGGTGTAGCATTCGAGCCAATCCAGCCACTTACGACATCAAGGTTACCAGCCTTAGCAAGATTGATTGCTGCAGCATCACCTGTTCCGTTCATGCTTGCGATATCGAAGGTCACGCTACCATAGGTCTGAGCAGTAGGATTCTTAACCTTCAGCACCAGAGGAGTAGTAGAAGCCTTGATGGTCAGGGTACCATTGTTGTCAGCAGTAAGCGTATAGTTAGTAACAGCAGTACCAGTGGCAGCATCCGTGTTAACCGTAAGAGTCTTAACACCAGCATCTTCGCCATCAGTTCTTGATACGGTTACACCGCTAATGACACCAGCAGCAGGTGTTGCAGTTGTACCAGCCAGGATGTCCTCACCGACCAAACCTGTGTATTCCAACTCGAAGGTAGGATCAGCAGTACCAATGGTCTTCTCGCAGTTCTTAGCCTTGATGGTCAGCGCCTTCTTAGTAATCTGGAACAGTAAGATCTTCGTACCAGTGTAGTTGCCCTTACCAGTGATAGTAATCTTACCAGTCTTGTCAGCATCATTAGCAGAAGCACTTACGGTCTTATTGTCATGGGTAGCGTCACCGTAGACAACTGTATAGTCAGTATTCTCAGTCAGTTTTGCACCAGAGGAAGTCCACTTCACGTTATTAGCGGTTGCAGGCTCGATCTTAGCACCCTTATATTCCTGAGCAGCATTGATTGTGCCATCGAAATAGAATTCTGCAATGCTCTTCGAAGTAATTTCGAAGTTAACCACCTTAGTTCCCGTATAGTTACCGCCAGCCTTAGCAACAATGTTTACGGCACCCTTTGTGGATTCTGTTGTGACGTTCGTGTTATTCGAGCCATAGGTTACGTCATAGTCATATTCAGTATCGGAAGAGCCTGATTTCTTATCAAGAGTGTATGTTGTTTCACCAACAGTATACTGAACATTTGTCACGGAAGGTTTCCATGCGGCATTCTTGAATTCATAAGAGGCATTTACACCATTTACGACAACCTCAGTACCTGCAGTGGCAAGATCCTTCTGAGCAATGGTGAACTCAATCACCTTGGTGTTGTTCAGATAATCGCCCTTACCAGTAATGACGATCTTAGCCTTACCATTCGTGTTTGCAGCATTGGCTGTGGCCAGCTTGTTGTTTTCGTAAGTAACATCGTAGTCAGTTGAGGGATTAAGAGTGGTGCTTTCACCAATCTTTACAGTTGAAACGACGGGCTTAATTGCAGCGCCACCAGCATAAACATAAGTACCAGTCAACTCTGTGCCACTCACTGCAACACCATCGACAGTAACAACAGCGTTGTCGAGGCTGGTGCCCTTAATCAAGAACTTAGCCTTGGCCGTACCTGTATAGTTCGT
>JAFUUL010000033.1 GCA_017483805.1 Prevotella sp. | reverse complement strand
TTCTGCCAGCCGTCGCTGTGTTGTAGTTGGAAGTTGGTGTAGCTTTTAAACCTACCGATGGCGAAGCCAACGCCGTTGTGCTGTCGCAGATCGTTATAGCTGCCGTAGCGCGTCGCGTTCTCCACCATCAGCGCCTCGTCGTGCTTCTTGGTGATGATGTTGATGACGCCCGCAATGGCATCGCTGCCATAGAGCGCCGATGAAGCGCCCTTAACCACTTCGATGCGCTCGATATGATGAGGATCGATGAGCTGTAGGTCGTTCTCTCCACCCACATCGCCGTGCAGGCGCTTGCCGTCGACCAGCACCAGGATGTAGTTGTTGCCCAGTCCGTTCATCTGCATCTGCGAGCCCATGTCGCCTTCGTTGAAGGCGAATGAGGCAGAGAGTCCGCCGAGGATGTCCTCGAGCGAGCGACCACCGTACTGGCGTAGCATCTTACTGGTGATGACCTCGGTCTGTACGGGCGCATTCTTCAGCAGGTGCTGTGTGCCAGTACCTGTGACTACGACCTCCTGCAGTGAGTCTTCCTTCCAGACGGTCTGTGCCATCAACGCTTGGGAAAGGCACATCAGCGCCATCCCTGCAATGAGCCTTTTTCTCATCGTGCTTTGTTTTCCGCAGCGTATGTTCCTGTACGCGCGAACCTTAATTAATATATTATGGCAGGTCTTCTGACTCTCCCCAGTCTGCTTTACCTTCCCGACAATCTTCATTCTCGTCAGTGGCGTTATACAAGCAGACCTCTATAACGGGGATTACAGCTGCAGGTACAGTCCTGGATTCTCACCAGATTCCCTTACATCATGGCGGCGTCAGCCACCTGATTGCCAATTATCGGCTGCAAAGGTAATAAATAATACTGAAACGGCGAAAGGAAAATTGCAATTTCTTTTGCCGTAGGAGGGATTTCCCCCAAATCTTTAGGGAAAGTCCCCCTGCGGTTTAGGGATAATCATTTTGGCAGTGAAGGAAAAAGTCGTACTTTTGCAATGTGAACAAGAAAAAACAGATTGTTGAACGTTTTTAAAAAGTTGACGATTATGAAAAAGATGATGATGACCCTGGCCCTGATGATGACGATAGTCGTCTCGGCCGCCGCCATGAGCCGCAATGAGGCAAGATATGAAGCACGTAAGACAACCGACCGCATGGCTGTGATGCTCGATCTGACCAAGCGTCAGTACGACAGAGTGCTCAGTATAAACGTAGACTACTACCGTTCGCTCGACGGACGCCACGACGACCGCGACCTGCGCACTCGCAATGCTCGCTTGGAGCGTGTGCTCACCAGAGAGCAGCTGCATCGCTACTACAACCGCGGTACGGCATCGGCCCATAAGGGCTGGCGCGGCACACATAGTCACCGCAATGGTCACCACGGACGCTATTAGGTTTTTAGTATGATTTAAGATTGTTAATATTTAGGTTTTTTGTTTATTAGGTTATTGTTTGCTTTTAATTTCCATGAACAACAAGAGGGCATCCGATGTGAATCGGATGCCCTCGTTCTGTCTATGGATTCTTTACTAAATCCTCAGCTCTCAATTCTCAACTCTCAGTTCTCAACTCTCACTGCATGTCGTAGACCACCTGCATGAGGCGCTTGCCAAGCTGGTCGGCCTCGTCCATGGTCTGAGCCTCGCTATAGACGCGGATGATAGGCTCGGTGTTCGACTTGCGCAGATGCACCCACTTCGTGGGGAAGTCAATCTTTACACCGTCGATGTCGTTGACCGTTGCCTCGGGGTCGGCAGCAAACATCTCCTTCACCTTCACCAGGATGGCGTCGACATCGGTCTCTGGGGTGAGGTCGATGCGGTTTTTGGCTATCTGGTAGTCGGGGAAAGTCTTGCGCAGTTCGCTGGCCTTCAGGCCCTTCTGGGCCAGACTGCTGAGGAACAGGCCGATGCCTACGAGGGCGTCGCGGCCATAGTGGCTCTCGGGATAGATGACACCACCATTGCCCTCGCCGCCGATGACGGCTCCCACCTCTTTCATCTTGGTGGTCACGTTGACCTCGCCCACGGCTGCTGCCGTGTAGTGGCCGCCATGCTTCTCGGTGACATCGCGCAGGGCACGGGTAGAAGAGAGGTTGCTAACGGTATTTAAGCCCCCTAACTTAGGGGAGGAACTGAGCACGTAGTCAGCCACGCTGACCAGTGTATACTCCTCGCCAAACATCTTGCCGTCCTCGCAGATGAAGGCCAGACGGTCTACATCGGGGTCGACCACGATGCCGAGGTCGAAACCGCCCTGACGCATACGGTCCATGATGCCCTGCAGGTTCTTTTCCAGCGGTTCGGGGTTGTGGGCAAACTGGCCCGTGCATTCGCCGTTCAGTATCTCGAAGTCTACGCCCAGTGCATGAAACAGATCTGGCAGGATGATGCCGCCCACGCTGTTGATGGTGTCTGCACAGACGCGGAACTTGCGCTGGCGGATGGCCTCTACGTCGACCAGATGGAGGTCGAGCACCGACTGCACGTGCTGCCGGTTCATCGTGTCGTCCTTCACCACATGGCCCAGTTGCTCCACAGGGGCATAGTTGAAGTCCTCAGCCTCGGCTATGCGGAGCACCTCAGCGCCGTCGGCTGCTGTGAGGAACTCGCCCTCGCGGTTGAGCAGTTTCAGGGCGTTCCACTGTGTGGGGTTGTGGCTGGCGGTGATGATGATGCCGCCGTCAGCCTGGTGCCAGCGGACAGCCAGTTCGGTGGTAGGCGTGGTGGCCAGACCGATGTCGATGACCTCATAGCCCATGCCGACGAGGGTGCCGCACACCACATCGCGCACCATAGGGCCGGAGATGCGGCCATCGCGCCCCACGACGATTCGCTTGCCGCCGATGAAGGTGGCGTAGGCCGTCGTGAACTTAACAATATCAAGTGGGTTGAGTGTATCGCCCGTGCGTCCGCCAATGGTGCCGCGGATGCCAGAGATAGATTTAATCAGTGTCATAAGTCATTTGTTCGTTGAAATGTCATCTCGTAATAGTAAGGATACACATAACTGCTGGCTATGGTGTGTCCCTGTGTGTGGGGTACGATGAGGCGCACCTTGGCTATGCGGTCTTCGTCGGAACGCTCGCGCCCCACGTTGATATAGGCAAAGGGCACCAACAGGCCTGCCGGTACTGAGGCTGCCGTGCTGCTGCCGTAGGCATTCTTCATCACGCCCGAAGTGAACGAGGCCGTGTAGGTCTTGCCCGTCCGCTTGATGCTCATCACGTCGGGGTCGTAGATGTCGTAGTCGTTGGTGATGACCGTCGTGTCCATCAGGCACAGTTCGAAGATGCGCACCAGCAGGTTGGCATTCTCGCCGTCCTGCAGAGGTGTGCCTACGCCTTTGCGCACAATCTGCATGTAGACACCGGTATTGTTCATGTAGACGAACTCGTTCTTGGCGACATCCGTGACGTCGCCTTTGGCGTGGAAGTCGGTTTCAGAAATGACGACGATGGCCGAGTCGCTGATGAACTTACTGATAGCATTCCGCTCTTTTTCCTTCTGGTCGCCGTAGGTTTCGTAGTCGTTGCAGCCGACCATCGAGAACAGACAGCCGAAGACCAGTAGGATCATAATTGCTTTCCTCATATTCGCTTTATTAAATTCGGACGCAAAGGTACGACTTTTAAGTGATAAGTGAAAAGTGATGAGTGAAAAATTGCTGTCGCTACACATTAATTAACTTTTCCTCGAATGCCTCGATGGCCTGCTGTGCCACCTTCTCGGCCTCGGCGATAGAGCACTCCAGTCGGCCGCCCGAAGCATTCAGATGGCCGCCGCCGTTGAAGAACCGTGCTGCCACCTCGTTGCAGGGGAAGTCGTCCACCGAGCGCAGGCTGACCCACACCAGGTTGTCCTTCTCCGTATCCTCGCGCAGCGAGATGCTGAGTTTGAGGCCCTTGATCTGCTGGGGGATGTTGACCAGTCCCTCGGCATCGCCCTTGATGAAGTTGAAACGCTTCAGGTCATCGCGGTTCAGGGTAAAGTAGGCCGCATGGCGACGGGCGTCGTAGACCATCTTCTCATAGAGCACGTAGCCCATCAGTCGGAGGCGATTCTCTGAGAAGTTGTGGTAGACGTTGCGATAGATCTTGTCCTTGTTGATGCGCTTGGTGAGCAGTTCGCCGATGATGAAGAAGATGTCGGGATCGTTAGAGTTGAACGTAAAACCGCCCGTGTCGGTCATCATGCCACAGTAGACGGGCACGGCGAAATGCTTGGTGGCATCGGGGAAGAGTCCCAGTTGCCAGGCCAGGCGAAACACCAGTTCACAGGTGGAAGATGCCTGCGGGTGGGAGACGCTGAGCACGGCCTGCACGTCGGGATCCAGATGGTGGTCGATGAGCACCTTGGGTGCCGTGGTCTCTTGCAGGGCCACCGACATGTCGTCGCCCGTGCGGCTGACGGTGTTGAAGTCGAGGCAGAAGATGAGGTCGGCGTGACGGATGGTCCAGTCGCAGCCCTCCTTGTGCTTGTCGTAGCGGATGATTTTGTCCGTGTTGGGCATCCAGTGCAGGAAGTCTGGATACTGGTCGGGCACAATCATCTGCGGCTCCTTGCCCATCTGGCGCAGACATTCGGCCCAGCCCAGCACCGAGCCGATGGCGTCGCCGTCGGGGCTGCGGTGACACACACAGACGATGGTCTCAGCCCGAAGAATAAGCGTGCGAAGTTGCTCGCACGCTTGTTCGGTCAGAATGTTTTCCAGCATTTACTTTTTTACCTTTTTACCTTTAAAAAAGTTTGTTGGGATAGACGCCCTCGTCGACGAGTTTCTTGATGCGGGCCACGGTGGCGTCGCGGTCGGCAGCATAGGTGACGCCGAACCACACGCTGGTGGTGTCGAGCACCTCGCAGGTGGCCGTGCCGTCGTTGATGAGTTTGTTGACCATCAGGGGAATGAAGAACTCAGCCTTCAGGTTCTCCATGTTCTTCGGGTCGCTGAGGAACTCCTTGAAGTAGGCCTCTGAGTACTGGAAGTAGTCAGGCGTGAATCCCCACATGTTCATGCTCACGGGCACGTTCTCCTCCAGGGGCTGCCATTCGCCATTCTCGTCCTTGTAACTGATAGTGCCATTGATACGCATGATCTCCGTGCGCTCCACGACGTCAGTCAGATGGCGCTTCTCGTTGTAGGCGCAGACGCCACGGGCCACCGAACCGTTCTCCGACAGGGTGTTGCACACGCGGAAGCCCACCATGGCATACTGGTTCTTGGCACCCTCGGGCAGGTTGCTCAGGAACTTGCCGATCTGCATGAAGGCATCGCGGCCGTAGAAGTCATCGCAGTTGATGACGCAGAAGGGCTCCTTAATCACGTCCTTGCCCATCAGCACGGCGTGGTTGGTGCCCCAGGGCTTCACGCGACCTTCGGGCACCGAAAAGCCTTCGGGCAGTGCGTCGAGGGCCTGGAAGCAGAGTTCGCAGGGCACTTGTCCCTCGTACTTGGCGAGGATCTGCGTGCGGAACTGCTCTTCAAAGTCCTTGCGGATGACCCATACGATCTTGCCGAATCCAGCCTGGATGGCATCGTATATACTATAGTCCATGATGGTCTCGCCGTTGGGGCCCAGACCGTCTAACTGCTTCAGGCCACCATAGCGGCTACCCATGCCAGCAGCGAGCAGGAAAAGTGTAGGCTTCATTTGCTTTTGTTTTATCTTTAAGGGTTTAACAATTAGTTTCTGTTTGCAAAAGTAATCATTTTTGTGGAGTTACGGGCATACCTGATGGTTTTTAACAAATGTTTACCGAATCAGAAGGGATAGCCGATGGCGAGATGCAGGGTGTTCATGTCCTTGAAGCGGTTCATGTTGAAGTAGCCGCTCTTGCCCGTGTCATAGGGCAGGTGGAGGCCGATGCCCCAGTCGACGCGCACCACCAGGAAGTCCAGGTCGTAGCGCAGGCCGATGCCCGTGCCCAGTGCCATGTGCTTCAGCAACTTGGAGAGCCTGAACTTGTTCTCGGAGTAGATGAAGGGGTCGTCGTCTGCTTCATCGTCGAAGCCCAGAATGTAGTCCTCGTCGGCCCACACGTTGCCGGCATCGAGGAAGGCGGCACCGTAGAGGCTGCCGAAGAGTTGGCGACGGTACTCCAGGTTCATCACCAGTTTCTTGCTGCCGTTCTGCAGGATATAAGCAAACTGGCGGCCGTAGGGACCGTCCAGGGGCTTGAAGTCGCCGGGACCGATGCCGCGCACCGGGAAGGCGCGGATGCTGTTGGCACCACCGACATAGAACATCTCGCTGAAGGGTGCGTCGCTGCAGTTGCCATAGCACCACATCACGCCGGCATTGATGTGCCCCACCAGTTGCGACTTCGTGTCGAGCGTCCAGGTCTTGGTCAGGTCGGTCTCCAGACGGATGAACTGCGAGTAGGGGTTCTTAAACAGGGTCTTGTCCTTCTGGTTCCATCCGTTGCCCTGTATCACCACGTCGTAGAGTGCAGTCAGGTTGCCCGACTCCTCGATGGTGGTCTCCCATCTGATGGGGTTCTGCTTGTCCTTGGTCGAGGAGTAGGTATAGGTGTAGCGCATCTTGGGGATGAAGTAGTCCTGCATCGAGGCCAGGATGTACATGTTGTTGAGCAGCGTGTCGAAGGCCTCGGTGTGCGAGTTCATGAACTGGTACTTCAGCGTGAGTGGCGACAGTTCGTGGCGCGACGATGCCGACGGCTGCCAGCGGTAGGTCCACTCGCCGCTCACGATGTGCATCTTGTAGTATTTGGGGCGGTTGATGATGTCGGTCGACACCTTGGCGATGGTCCACGGCGTGGCGTAGAACTGCTGGGGACGCTTGAGCCGGCCGTCCTTGGTGCGCCTTCCGCGCTCCCTGACGAAGGGAGCCAGGATGCGGGGAAACTCCACCGAAGCATCGGCACCATACTGGTAGGTGCTCATGTCGGAGGTGCTACTGCTGGTCTGCCACTCGTAGGAGCCGTGCAGGTTGATGTCCAGTTTCTCGCCGCCACGGAAAGCGTTGCGGCGGGTGACACCCAACTTCAACTCCGGTCCCATGCGCCCGATGGTGCGGTTGATGAGGTTGGTCTCCACGTAGAAGTCATAGGGCTTGTCGAAGGTGCAGTTCAGCGTCAGGTCGAGCGTGTCGCGGTCTCGCGGCGTGAAGGACAGGTCGACGGAACTGAACACGCCCGTGGCGTTGATCTTCTGCACCGTCTGCGTGTAGTCGTCGTAACTGAACAGGCGGCGGGGCCGCAGTTTCATGTCTTTCAGTATGACACGCGGACGAATGGGGGGATGCTTTTCGCCGCCGTAGATGATCTTCAGCACGCGGCGCTCCAGCGTGTCGGTCAGTGCCTCGCGGTAGGAGTGGCGCAGTTGCATCTTCACGTTGCCCACATACCAGGGCCGCAGGGCCTCTTCGGGCAGCGAGTCGGCCAGTTGCAGGCGCAGGTTGGCTTTGTTCTCCACGGCAAAGGTGTCGGCTAGGTAGGTGGCGTAGCCGGGCAGGTAATAGTAGTAGCCGTTGTTGCGCAGCAGTTGGCTGATGCGTGAGCGCTCGGCATCCAGACTGCCCACGGCGAACGGCGTGCCCTTGGCTATGTAGGCGTCGGCTCGGGTAGAGTCGATGAGTGCCTGCATGGCCGGCGGGAAGTTCACGTAGGCCATCGTGTCGACGGTGAAGAGGGTGTCCATGGTCACCGTGTAGCCTATCTTCATCTTCTTGGGATTCTCCTGCGGCACCTCCTGATAGGTCACCCTGCCGTGCATGTAGCCGTTCTTGCGCAGCACCGACTGGGCCACCGAGGCACGCAACTGCGGGTTCACCTGGCTCATCAGCACGGGCGGCTTGCCGAACGAGCGATTCAGCCACTGCTTGAACCGGCCACTCGAGCCGTTGGCATAGTTCCATATCCACAGGCCGTAGGGGAAGGGCGTGCGATAGTACGACGAGCCGAACAGGGCACCGTTGGGAGCCGTGGCCAGGGCGGCCTCTATCTCCTCCTGGGTCTCCAGGAAGTGGTCGTTCTTCTCGTAGTCCTGATAGTCTATCTTGGTCAGCCCGATGAAGAGTTGGTCGTCGTCGGGCACCAGTTTGGTGGTCGAGCAGGCCGTCGTCATCACGAGCAGTGCAAGCAGTGTGAAGTATTTATCGTATCGAGTCATTGCGCTGGGTGTTTGTTGAGTCACGCGGAGTCATCGGCCTTCTGTCGGGCATGGCTGGCTGTTGCTGTTGTTTTTCGGTCAACCGGAAGATGTCCCACAGCGAGTCGAGTTTGCGCTTCCAGATGTAGCCGCCGCCATACTCGCTGGTGTAGCCCTCCAGCCAGTCGTAGACGTTCTGGTTGTAGAACAGTTTGACATACTGGTTGGAAGTGGGGCTCAGGCGGTATTCCATCGACACGTTGTCGAAGAACGACTGTTTCTGTCCCTGCACCTCGCTGCCCGACGACACCTTGCCGCCTATCTGCACCTTCAGTCGGTTGTTCCAGAAGCGCTTGGCAAACTTAAATGAGTAGTCGGTATGCGAGGTGCCGGAGGCGTCGGTGGTGTTGTCCAGGCCCACGCTCAGGTCGATGGTCTTCAGGGCATTGCCCGTGATGTTGTTGATCTCCTTCTCCAGGAAGTTGCTCAGGGCGGCGTTCATCGAGAAGCCGCTGGTGTTGCCGTCGGCCAGATACATGCCAGTGGTCAGCATCGTGACGGCCAGTTTGCTGCGCTGTTCGGCGGTCATGGTGTTCAGTTCGCTGGTGACGCTCATGTCGTCAGGCGCCTTGATGATGAACTCCAGTCCCATGTCGTTCAGCGTGCGGGTGATCACCACGCCGCAGTCGAAGGCCACGGTGCGGCTCTGCATACCCTCCTCGCCCACGCTGGCGGTGTTGCGCTCCGTGGCCGTGATGTTCAGCGTCGGGTTCATGGCGTCGCCGGTGAACTCCACGTAACTGCCTTCCTGAATGTTGAAGGTCTTCAGCGGGATGACGGGCAGCGAGTATTTCATCTCGCCGCTGTTCAGCGTGTAGCGGCCCGTCAGCCGCAGGTCTTCGGTGCTGTTGTAGATCAGTCGCAGGTCGCCGCCGCCCATCAGGTCCACGTAGTTCGACTCGTCGGGGTTGAGTCCGCACTTCAGTCGCGCTCCCTGGTCGATGCTGATCATGAGGACCATGTCCAGGCCCTGCGGCGTAGGGCGTCCGACGGTGGCCACCGTCGTGGTGTCGTTGAAGTCGGTGAACCTGACCAGTTCGTCCAGTTGGTTGTCGGTTGAGAGGGGAGAGTCTAATAATAAATAGGTGAGGTCGGTGGTGCCCAGCACGTCCAGTTTGCCCCTCATGCGCAGTTGGCTCAGCGGGCCGCGCATCACGGCCATGAAGTTCACGTAGGCCTTGCCGTAGGCCACCGACTTGGCCGTGCGCTTAGCATTGATGAGCATCAGGTTCGAGGCCCTCATCCTCACGTCCATCGTCATGTTGCCCAGGTCGTGGAAGTCTATGTCGCCCATGATGTTGAGCGGCGTGTCGTTGTTGTTGCCGTATACGGTGAAGTTCTCCAGCAGGATCTTCGACTGCTGGATGCGCACGGGGTCGTTGTCGAAGCGCAGGCGGATGCCATAGGGCTGGCTGACCAGGAAGGCTGAGTCCACATAGACCTCGCCGTTCACGTCGGGGCTGCTCAGCGAGCCCACCACCGAGAGGTCGCCCTCGGCGTAGCCCTCCAGTCCGACAATCTGGTCGGGAATGAAGCCGTTCACCAGGCTGAGTGGTGTGCGCAGCAGCGTGAGGTTGCCGTCCAGGTGCTCCTGTCCGTTGGTCACCTTCTTGTTGCGGTAGTCGCCCTGGAAGAGGGCTATCTCGCGGCCGTTCTGCATCAGCGTGCCGTCAATGGCGTGGGTGTCGTCCTCACGCTGCAGGTAGACGAACTCGGTCTCTATGTGGCCCATCGGACTGCCCTCGTAGTTCATGTCGCGGATGCCCATGTCCGATGCCACCGATATCTGCCGTTTCTCGTCCATCGTCAGGTGGAAGTCGCCGTCCAGCGTGCCGGTGATGCTGGGCACGTAGGGCAGGGCCGCCGTCAGCAGGCCCAGGTTGAACTGGTTCAGGCTGACCGTCAGGTCCTGCAGCAGCGTGGAGTCCTGGGCCTCGGAGTAGACCCTGATGCCGGTGCCGTCGTCGGCCAGCAGGTCAACCTTGGCCAGCAGGCGCAGGTTGTTCTGTAGGAACAGATAGTTGTCTTCGTTCAGCGTGAACTCGCGGTAGCCGATGGTGGGCCTGCTGGGCAGCAGGTGGAAGCGCAGTCCGCCCGTCTCCATCTCGGCCTTGGCCCCCAGGCGCAGGCCCAGTTCGCCGTCGCTGTCGTAGAAGCGCAGGCCCATGCTGGCACCGTGCTCTTGCAGCAGGCCGTCGGCCAGTGCGGTGAACACAATCTGCGGGTTCTTGCGGTTGTTGGCCACGCGGGCCTGGAAGGTCAGTCCGTGGTTCGGCTTGTCCACCAGCGTCACCCGGATGGTGTCTATCAGCGTGGAGTCGGCGTTGAGGCCCAGGATGTCTATCTTGCCGTTCACGCCGCTCAGTGGCGATGTGGTCAGGTCTATCAGCAGATCCTTGAAGTCGGTGTTCATGCCGGCCTTCAGCATATTGGCCATCGGGTTGCCCTGCTGGCTGCTCACGTAGAGTCGCCCGGTGGGCAGCAGGTGCTTCAGTGCCGCTTGGTCGATGACGCGGCGGTCCAGTTGCGAACCGATGGTGTCGCTCAGCGTGGTCAGTTGGCTGATCAGCCGCTCGTAGGGGCCGCTGCCGTCCAGTTTGATGATCAGCGAGCCGCTCTGTGCCCTCACATAGGTGGTGTCGGGCGTGGCCTTCAGCAGCAGGCCCACCTTCTCGGGGTGGTATGTGCGCACCGAGTCGCGCAGGTAGATGTCGGTCACCAGTCCGCTCAGCCGGTGCGTGTCGTTCAGGTTGCTGCTCATCTCGAAGTCGCCGTTCAGGCCGATGGTCAGCGGGGCCTCCGTCACGCCCAGGCCGAAGAGGTCCAGTTTCTGTATGTTCACGTTCGACGGGCTGATGTCCAGGTTAGACCGCTTCAGGGTGGCGTCGATGGTGGCACTACCGTCCATCAGGTCGTTGCACACTGACAGGTCGGTCATCAGCCGGCCCTGCTTCAGGTAGGCCCGCAGGGCCACGTTGTCTATGTTGAGCGTGTCGTAGCCCAGATGGCTGATGGTGCCCTCGGCATCCAGCCGGGTGGCGGGTGAGAAGAGGTCGGTGCCCGCACCCCGTGCCGTCACTCGGGCGTCGATGGTCTTCAGTTTCGTGCCGGGTAGGAAGGGGCGCAGGTTCAGGCGGCTCACCGTCAGGTCGGCGTCGTAGGCGGTCGTGCCCTGGTCGAACCAGCCCTTGGCACGCACCGTGCCGCCTGCCTGGCGGGCCGTGATGTCGGCTGTGAAGCGTTGCCCCGCGATGCCCAGTTCGCCCTGTGCCGTGATGCCCTGCGGAATCATGGTGGGCCACGACAGTTGCTGCACCTGGAAGATGGCGTGGCTGGTGTTGCCGCTCATGGTGACCTTCACCGACAGCGGCCATTCGGGCAGGGGGCTGGTGTCGGCATCTACGAAGTGTATCAGGTCGTCCTTGCTCAGGGCCGCATCCAGGTCTACGTCCATCCGACCGGGATTCGTCTCGTCGGCCACGCTGAAGTCTACGTAGGCCTTGCCCGCCACGGTGGAGTGGGGCGTCTTCAGCGACAGCCAGGGCACCGTGACGCTGTGGTCGCTGATGGTCACGTCGCCCCGCAGTTCGGTGATGGCCAGTCCGCTCACGTCGCGCATCGCTGCATGGGCTACCTTCATTCTGAATGTGGGCGACTGGTAGAGCAGCGAGTCCACGGCCCAGTCAATGCCGCTCACCTGTATATGGCTGTAGTCCAGCAGGGCGGGATGGTTCATGTCGCGGGTATAGGGTTCGTAGGGCAGGTCGAACGTGAAGGCTCCCTCCTGCCATACGAGCGAGTTCACCGCATAGCGGCCCTCGCCCAGGTCTATGTCGCCGTCGCCCGCTTGCAGCAGACTGGCCTCTACGCCGATGAGCATCGAGTCGCCGGGCAGGTGTACGGCCACCCGCGAACGCTCGATGGCCACCTGGTCGAAGGTGATGCGCCACAGCGTGGGGACGGTGTCGGTGGTGTCTACGGCAGCCGTGTCGCTCAGCAGCACCGTCACGTCGGCATCGCTCAGTGTGGCATCGCTCAGGTCCACGCGGCCTGTGTTCAGGTGCACCCCGCCCGGGGCCAATGCCAGCCGGCCCACTCGGCCGCTCACCTGCACGTCGCTGATCAGGCTGAGCGTGTTCAGCAGGGCGTCCTCCACCTCCAGCCGGTCCACCCTCACCTCGCCGCTCAGCAGCGGGCGCCACGCTATGTCGACGGTGGCGCGGCCTACGTGGGCCACGGTGTCGCCCTGCTGTACGGCCAGCAGCCCCTCGGCACTCAGGTCGAGGGGGAAGCGCAGTCGCACACGCTCCACGCTGATGCTCATCCCCGTGGCCTCACTGGCCATCGTGGCAGCCTGCCCCACCAGCCATTGCTGCACGGGCGGCACATAGATCAGCAAGGGCGAGGCGCACAGCAACAGCAGTGCGGCGAGCACTCCCAGCAGTATATAGCGGGTCTTCTTTTTCACGGCCCCAAAGGTACAAAGAAAATCCCAATCGGCAAACGATAAAACTTTTTTTTGCCTCAAAAGGTTCATTTTTCCTTAAAATTCTTTGGCGATTCAGAAATTATGTTTATCTTTGCACCCGAAATGCCTGCTCATGAGAGGGTGGGCACGTTAAAACAACATCGATGGAACGAGACCTGAGGGCAGTTGTAAGCCCAGTCTCGAAAGGACGTTTTCTTGACGTTACCTGTCTGTTCTACCAAACTTAGCAACTTTGAATCAAGATACAGCGGTGATGCAACAGAAGCGTCCGCGTGGGTTGATTTTATATCTCCCTACGGCCATAATTCCCTTCTTATATATAATAAGGTGTATGTCACAAGAGGGGCATACTGTCTTTGCGTATATAGCCAGTCGGGAGTCTGTGTGCCGTAGTGTGTGCATATATATCGCTCGGCGTGGGCAGGCTTTACGTTGCTTATCCTTATCTTGGGGCAATGCTAAGGCCTGGTAGTTGGGATAGGCGCGGAGAGAGACATTACTCCCACGTCTTTTTTGTTTCCGTACGTTTGTAATGTGGGTAATAGCCGGCAGGGGAGTGTCGGCCAGCACCTCCGTGTGCCCTCTGCTAAGGAAAGATTTTCAATCATTTATAAACATTTATTTATTCACATTATTAACAAAAACATTTCAATTATGAGAAGAAATTTTCTTATTTTGATGTTGCTGTCTCTCTTGCCGTTGGCAGTATGGGCACAGAACACTCTTGATGGTGCAACGGTTACGTTCACCAAGGCAAACCTTGTCTATGATGGCACGGACCAGACTTTGCCTACTGCTTCTAATGTCACCGTGAAAAAAGGTGATGTGACTGCTAATGAAGTCATCATTGTTTGGAAAAACTCCGACAATGAGACGGTAACCACAGCAAAACTTCCTGGCGGTTACACCTACACCATTACAAGCGGTAACCTGACCGGCTCGATCAGCGGAACTTATCGTATGGAGAAGCGTATGGTGAAAGTGAAGGCTGAAGACAAGTCGATTGCCTATGGCGATGACGTTCCTGCCTTTACGGGTGCGGGTGTTTGGTCTTACCAGACTGGTGTTTCCGGTGAAGGATTTGTTGCTGGTGACTTGAAAGATGACGGTTCCGTGAAAGACAATATTGTAACAGGTGCCCCTACCTTCACGACTAACTATGTGAAGAAAAACGCAAAGTCAGATGGGGATCATGTGTACAAGATTACTCCTGATGTGAAAGAAATGAGTGCCGACAACTATGATTTCGGTTATGTGCAGGGAACTCTAACGGTCACTGCTAAAGCCTTTGTTGCTGATAATACTGAAAAGTTCACTATTGCTGCAGAAAATGATGTGTATGATGGCGCAGACTATAAGGCTGAGCCGACGATTGTTGACGTAGTACTGAACGAGACTCTTGCTAAGACGACTGATTATAATCTGACTTACTTTAAGGATAACGAAGGTGCTATTGGTTCTGCTGCAAGTGACAATGACCTGACAAATGCTGGCACCTATTGGGTAAAGGCTACAGGTACAGGTAACTACTCTGGCGAATTGAGCGTTTCATATAAAGTCACCAAGAAGGGACTGGCTATTTCTACCGGTAGCCGTGAGATCACCTATGGTGAGACTCTTACTGCGCCCGTCATCACTTATGAGGGCCTGATTGCTGCTGATGCAGAAAGCGATGGTTCACCGAAGTCTGCAACATATAAGACAGAGGGCTCGTCTTTTGCTCTGAAGTATAAGAAAGGAAGTGCTACTGCTACGACTACGCTTCCTTCTGGTCAAGGTACGTACGACGTAACTGCATACGCAAAGAAATCTGATGGTACGGAACTCAAGGCTGACGAGGTGTTCACTAACTATACTCCCATTTACTTCAATGGCGGTACGGTGACTATTAATAAGAAAGTTATCACCTTCACAATGAATCCTCAAAGTAGACCTTATGGTGAGACTCATGCTGTAGAAGCAAAAGATGGCGTGAAGATTACTACGGAAGCATTGGCTACAGAATACTATAAGATCGTTCCTGCAACTTATGCCACTGATGGATGGAGTGCATCTGCAAATATGCTTGCCAACGGCGATGCTATTACGACGACAAAACAGGGTGTTGCAAAACTGAATAGCGCAAAGAATAAAGTGACTGCCACCTTTACCTCTGACTTTGAGATTAAGAACGGTAGCACCGCTGTTACTTCCAACTATGATGTTCGTGTTGTGGACGCTGATTTCACTATTGAGAAGGGTACTATTTATGTGAGAGCATTGAACAAGGAAATCAAGTTTGGCGATGCTGCAATCACAGATTTCGACATTCAGGTGTCTGGTGGTGAGTCTGCTGATCAGACCTCTATCAAGAATGCCCTGAAGACCAAGGTGCAGATTGCTTCTACAGGTAAGCATCTTGATGAGACAACAGGTGCTACATATCCTAATGCAGGTAAGTATGATTTGACATTCTCTGATTTGGATCTTGGTGAGGCCCTCAATGCCAAGTACAATGTTGAGCCTTTCTATGGCACATACACTATCAACAAGGCTTATGTGAATGTGAATGCAAAGGCACAGGTTCACATGGTTGGCGAGGCAGTTACCGCTACTGCTTCTGCTGAGACCATTGAACTCGCTCTGATTACCGACGAAGAGGATGCTAACTATGCAAATCGTGCCGCCGTGCTGCCTACGGGTGCTGACCTTACTGCTATCTATAGCGCTTTGAGCCTGGAATACAATACTACTGCTCTCTCTTCTTATATTGATACAGAGAGCAAGTTGAAGGCTGAAGCCTTGGAGCATGGTACGGTTGCAGATGGTGATGCTGTAAATGGTGTTTACTATAATGGTATTATTATCAATGCTACTAAGGTATCTAACTACGATGCCGCTAACAATAACTTCGTCCTAACTGCAGCCTTTGCTCAGTTGACTGTGACTTCTGCCGACATTGTAGACTTGGACAAAGATGCTGAAGACAATGTGACTACCATTACTGCTAACAAGAACCTGAAGAAGAACGTCAGAATCAAGGGCCGTAAGTTGTATGCAAATCAGTGGAATGCAGTTACTCTGCCGTTCGCTGTTAATCCTCTCGAGTTCTGTAAGGCCATCAATGCCTATGCTGTGTTTGATGTTCTGCAGACATCTGGTGAGAAGATGAACTTCAAGATTACCATCAACGATATTGAAGCATACACTCCGTTCCTGGTGAAGGTTGATAAGGAAATTGCTCTGAATGATATTACATTCAACAAAGTCACTATCGAGCCTATCAACGATGAGAATCTGACTCAGTCTAATGATGCTTATAGTTTCGTCGGCACGCTGAATAAGGGTGACTACGATGGCAAATTGTGGTCGTTCCAGCCGAATGACGATAATGGTGATATCAAGGTCCTCCTGAGAGCAGAAGTTGACGAGAAGTACTCTATCAACGCCTTCAATGCCTATATCACATCGAAGGAAGCCAATGCAGACACTCCTGCTCCTGTTATCATTATCGAGGAGGCTGACGGCAGTACAACTTCAATTGTTGGTGTCAATGCTGAGGGTATTGCTGTAACGGCTGATGGCTGGTACACCCTGAATGGTGTGAAACTGAATGCTGCTCCCACTCAGAAGGGCATCTACATCCAGAACGGCAAGAAGGTCGTTGTTAAGTAAATAAATTATCAACTCTACACAAGACTCGCTCATGTCTTTATGGGGCGTGAACGAGTCTTTTAGATATAACATTTCTAAAATAGAATAACAATGATTAAGATAGAATATCAGAATCCAGATATTGAGGTTGTCAAGATGAATGTCCTCAATATTATTTGTGCAAGTGACGGCACGAATTCAGGCCTTGATCTGCCTGATGAGAAGAGCGATGAAGAGCCGTTGGATTAAGTAGGATATGTAATTTGTTGATGGGCGCTAATATAGTTCCTCGATAATTTAGGGGAAAAGGTTCTTGTTTCCGCAAAACACTCGGACAGGCCTTTGCAGTTCAAAGGAACTTGGAAACTCCCCTTGACATAACTAAAGGTGGGCGTAGGCCCCAGTGCTTGTTGCCCACCTTTTCTTGAAAAAACGCAAAGCCATCGTATGACGATGCACGGATGAGCGAAACATCGCTTTGCGACAAAGAAAGAAATCAAAGAACGGAGTCCATATGAAGAGTTTTATAAAATCGGTAGACGTAAAGGAACTATGGGGTGTGAAAAACATCCACATAGATTTCTTTGATGATGTGAATATCCTTATTGGTGGAAACGGCTCTGGAAAAACCACTTTTCTGCTCTTGGTTGAAGGTTTGCTGACACTCGACTTGAGTGGCATTGAAGATTTTGAGTTCTCGGAAGTGGTGATTATCATACAATCAGAAGAGGGACTAGAGACCGTAACCGTTCAGAGGTTTATGGAGGATGCTGTGATGCCAGTATACCGATATAATTTCCAAGATGGCGAGATTATAGAGATTCGTAATATGGATGGTAGGATTTTTGCAAGTGGAAGAAGTCTAAGCCGCGCATCATTCCTGCATTTGAAGAATCGATTAGATGAAATCGTTAATGTCTCGTGGCTTTCCGTAAATCGATTCAATGAAAATATTAGTCGCAGCGATAGGAGATACGAAACTAATAGAACTGATGTTGATCTGAAACTCGGTCAACTTATGAGTAGAATCGTGTCATATCGTCTCCAATTGGAAACAAAGGTTAATGAGCGGACAAAGAAATTCAATGAAGATTTAGTGTCACTGCTATTGTATAGTGATGAATATGACAAGATCCCCAATCTGGAGAAAATAAAAAAGATTCAATCATATAAAAAAGAAGATATTGTAACGGAACTGCATAGGGTATATAGTTATTTTGGAAACGCAAGTATTCACACGGCCAAAATTAAGCAGCATGTGGAACAGATTAAGCATGTGGTGGATAAAATAGAGGCTAATGAAGAGTTTGACCCTAATGAAATGTTGTCATTCTCCTTAATGAGCAGAACTCTGGAGATTTTAAAAATATCATCTGATTATCAAAAAGAAAGAACAGAAATACTTGAACCGATTAATACTTATTTAGAAACAGTTGGCCAATATCTCAAGGATAAGCGCATCGCATTTGACGGCAATACGAGCAAGTTGACGCCAAGTGTGAATATTGGTGGCGGAAAAGAGCGTTTGCTGGATGTCAGTGCATTGTCATCAGGTGAAAAGCAGATTCTCATTCTGCTCACAGAGACATTGCTACAGCAAAAAGCCCCATTCATATATATAGCAGATGAGCCAGAACTTTCACTTCACATAGAGTGGCAGCGTAATTTGGTAAATAGCATCAGGAGCCTTAATCCTAATGCACAGATTATTTTTGCCACCCATGCTCCTGAGATTGCTGCTAGCCATCAGAGGAAGTTGGTAAATATGCAAAATGCTACATCCTATGTCGAAAAGTAATAGTTTCAATCTCTCAATAGCGGCCCAAAACGTAGAGCACTCTTTCTATAACAAGAAGGGTATTGTCTATGTTGAAGGTGAGGATGATATACCCTTTTGGTCTCAATACTTTAATCCGTCAGAGTTTGAGATCAGGAAAATGGATGGTTGCAGAAACCTGGAGGATTATGAAAATGACATTCTTTATCACGGGTTGAGATGTATAGTGGCCAGAGATGCTGACTATTCATCATATATGGGTAAGACCCATGAACATCCGCTAATAGTGTGTACACTAAGCCATTCTATAGAATGTATCATGTTTTGTCCTTACAATGTTAATGCGTGCTTAAAGAAATTTGCCAGAACATTGGATGACCACGTGGAAGAAATAAAGGAATCTTATAAAGAATTTTATAATGGCATCAAGGACATCATAGTCTATGATATAGCCAATAATGTTTTTGAAGTAGGATGCAGTATTTGTGGTGACTCGTGCACTAGGTTCCTATGTTCAAATACTTCTATCAAAGTATCGACTGATAAAAGAGATAAATTCCTCCAAAGCAAGTCAATATGTTTCTCCCCAAGTCAGATAGAGGAAATTCGAGAACGGGTAGATAATGATCAACGTGAATTGAGGCAAATAGTCAAGGGACATTTTCAGGCATCTTTTGTGGTAAACCTAATTAAAAAGATGACATCCTCAATTACACGTAACGATGCCCCTTCGATATCAAATGAAGCATTATATGCTCTACTTGTGAAATGTTTTCCAGAATGCGAAGCGGATTGTGAAGAAAGAAAAGTGATTAAGCAAAGAGTAAAATCTGCAATTTCTGCTTTGAGTGCTTAAAACAAATAGATTGATAAGAAGAAAATATATAGTGAATGCGCAAAGAAAGATAGAAATCAAAACAAGTAAGGAGGTAGAAGCGTCTGCCGAAGAACTTTATAAATTGAGGAAAGTCGCTTCCCGGCAATGGACAGATACTGGGCTCACTACATCAGTAGCCCAAGCGTCCTTAGAGCGGTTCAAGCAATACCTGATGGGCAAAATGGTATTCGTGGCGCAAGATGAGGCATCGGGTGAGTTGCTGGGGATGCACACGCAGAGGTTAAACAATCGGCAGGGCAGAGCCGATGGCGTAAACCTGGCAGTAAGCCCCAAAGCCAAGCGTGAGGGAATAGCCTCACGGATGCTGGAAGAGGAAACGCAGAGACTGCGCAAGGCCGGATACCGCTATATGATGGGATCCACGGGCATACCACCCATCTGGTCGGTGCAGTGGCACCTGAAGAACGATTACTACATAGTGGGATACAACAGGAGTGAGCGGAACAACTACGACTCGTATGTCTTCCGCAAGCAGATAGCCACTGACGTATGGCATCACCCCACAGACCTGCTATGGACGCGCCCCATAGCACCGGTGACGGCGAAGATGAGATACGTAGCATCGTACATCGCCACCTGCATCTGTAAGCCCCGCGAGGGGCGCCTAAACCGGATTGGCCGTCTGGCGAAGAAGATAATATAGGAGGTGAAAGAAACAATCAGGCAGGGCCTTGATCCTGCATTTATGGGCAGGCATTTATTTCCATATCAGGAGTGAGGTCTTGCCTGATTTAAAGATGAAAAAGTAAAAAGCGCAAGTAGCCCAAGGCGTTGGGGCAGGAGAATCGGATTCTCGCTTGTCAGCACTTGTCCCCTAAGTAGGGGAAAGTAAATGTTTTAAATTGTTAATAAAATGACACATTCGGCCCGCCGGCTCGTGAGAGTAGGCCGGCCCGCAAAAACAGAAGTCGCCGGCCCGTGAGGGTCGGCGATCTTCAGTTTTGCGGTGGAATCCGATGCCTCCTATGGATTGTTCCTATGGCACTTTACGCTCCTTCCGATGGCACTTTACCCTAGTAAAGTATGGCACCTTACTCCTTAAAGTGCCATACTTTACTCTTGTTC
>JAFUUL010000032.1 GCA_017483805.1 Prevotella sp. | reverse complement strand
TTGTTTTAGTTATTACGAGGCTACAGCGGTAGCCTCTTTTTTTTATACCCCCACGAAAAACACATCATCCATCATACATCAGCCTTCAGCCTTCTGAAGGCGGTAAACCCCAAGACGTATTTCTGCCGATAAGTAAAAAAAAGGCAGAGATATGAAATTCCTGACAATAGACTACATCAAGCAGCACTCCCGCATCGACTTCGACTGCGAGGACGGCGAACTCGAACTCTACGGGACGGCAGCCGAGGACACTATTCTCGACCTATGCCGGAGAACGTATGAGAACCTATTAGACGTGTATGGCACGGTGCCACCGAAACTGAGACAGGCGGCACTGCTGCTCACCGACCACCTCTATACCAACAGATCGGTGACATCGCCCAACAACCTCTCCGTGACCATATACGGCTTCGACCTGATGGTGAAGCCATTCATGTGTCTTACCCAGAACACGCCGCTGGAGAACGAGCGCGACTGTCTGCTCGACAAGATTATCACCATCATGCAGGACTTCGATTTCGGCTATGCCGAGATAGAGAATCCGACCGAGGAACAGACGCAGGCCTACGGTGAGCAGCGCGAGAAGATGGTGAAACTCTATGACCGCTACGGGGCATACCGCCCGACGCAGATGATCTGCCAGGCTCTCCGCCAGGCCGTGGCAAAGGCAAAGACAGATTGTGACGAAATTCTAAAAACCGAATAACGTATGGACGCAAGTAGAATCATTCCCCAGGGAGAACTGGCCAAGTTCAAGATAGACATCAAGGACAAGAATTTTGACATCGACTTCGACGACTTCACCATCCTGCTGAATTACGGCATGATGGGCGAGTCGGTGGAAATCAAGAAGTCGGACTGCATCATCGCCGCAGAGGGCTGTTATTTCACGTTCGACACATCGAAGATGATTGGCAAGGTGACGGCTGTCTGTGCCTACGACGTGGGCGACAGTGACACGGGCGGCGAGCGCAGACGAGTTGACATGCAGATACTCTGCTTTGTCAGTCCTGTGCCGTGCCCACGATTCCTCGCCTGTCCCGCCTGCTCCGCTGAAGAGCATCAGGTGGAATACACCCGCATCACCGAGAGCGACGTGACAGCCATGTACGAACTGCTGTGCGACTGCTACGGCAACGTGTTCGTCACCCGTGACCTGATGAACATCTACGTGCTGGCACAGCAACCAGAAGACAACAACGAATAACAACAAAAAAAAGACAAGGATATGGCAAATTTTCTTTTGACACAGACGGGCGAAGAGGTTCAGACCATTCTGAACGAAGCCCCCGAGACCAAGGAAGGTCTCCAGCAGGAAGTGACTAACCGCGAGCAGGCCATCACCGCCGAGGAACAGGCCCGCAACGAGGCGATTGCAGCAGCCCTTGCGGACTATTACACCAAGACACAGACCGACGAAAAACTGGCTGACTATGCCACCATCATCGCTATGTCAGAGGCTATCGCTGCCGCTATCTCGAACTATTACACGAAGGACGAGACTGACACGAAACTCTCCGTCTATTCGACGACCACGGAGATGCTGCAGGCCATTCAGACCGCCATCACGGCGGCACTGACGGCCTATTCGACCACGCAGGACATGAACGCCGCCATCGCCACGGCTCTCGGTGACTACTACACGAAGACGGAGACGGACACGAAACTCTCCGCCTACTCGACGACCACGGAGATGCAGCAGGCCATTCAGACCGCCATCACGGCGGCACTGACGGCCTATTCGACCACACAGGACATGAACGCCGCCATCGCCACGGCTCTCGGCGACTACTACACGAAAGCAGAGGTGACGGCCATTGCGTCGCTGATAGACGATAATATCAGCGCACTGGCCAGTCGCGTCAGCGACATCGAGAACGGTGAGACTCCCGCCAAGTTGGCCGAGAACCTGGAGTCGTGGGCAGAGCGTGGCGAGACACCTCAGAACAACGAGTGGACGGACAAAGTGCGCACCACGGCTGGCGATATGTCGATAGACAGCAGCCGCACCTCGCGTCTGTTGTCGGTCATCCCGCTGTCGCCGTTCTATGCCCAGTCGCTCCGTGCCACCGGCTTCAATCTCTTGCACGGCGCACAGGCAGCAGGCTCCGGCTACTACTTCGAGGTGCCCGCGCTGACGTTTGGCATGATCAACACCGCCGAGGAGAACAACGGCGTGCTGTTCACCAACCAGCACGGCGACAACCTTCGCCCGACGGTCTATTTCAAGCCGCTATCAGAGGGAGTGCCCCAGCACGCCAACGACGGTGTGGTGGCCGACTACCGCGACGAAGGCGGCTATCGCTTCTATCTGTGCAGTGAGCCGGGCTACATCATCGTGTCGAACATCACGCTGGAAGATACCTGTGCGCACATCGCATGGAGTCGTCGATATAACGAGTTTATTTCGCCCGACAATGCCGAGGATGCAGGCTCTTCGCTGCCGCTGGCATCACTCATCCACGCCATCCACGACTACGACCTGATGCTGCGTGCAGAGATGGGCGAGCAGTATGTTTATGATGAACTGCGAGCCAACAATGGCAACGTCAACTGGTTCCGTCGCGTGGAGCGCATCCAACCCGAATGGACTACCGCCGACAACGGCGACGGCACCTATACCCACACCGCCACCATCGCCGACATGAAGGCCAACGGTATTGCCGAGTGCGGCAGTCTCGCGCTGACCGTCAGCGGTACGACCATTGCCTACACCGACAATCTGAGCGCACCCACCGGCGACTACGTGCTCTACCAACTCAGCGAGCCAGTCAGCGGCATCGTTGAACAGGACAATGCCTTCAGTGTGGAAGACTGGGGATTGGAGATTCTGGTGGACGCACAGGGCGACGCACTCATCACCACACAATACTACCAGAGTCTGCCCGACGCTATCGCCGCCCTGCTGACCAAGGTGCCAGGACTGCGCACAGACTTGACAGAGGAAATCAACCGCCGCGTGGCCGACGTGGTGGCACTCCAGCGCGAGATCAACAATGAGAAGACCCGTGCCGAGGGTGCTGAACGGATCTTACAGGGCAATATCGACGCAGAGGCACAGGCTCGTCAGCAGGCCGACACGGTACTCGACGGAAAGATTGCCGACGAGAAGACCCGCGCACAGCAGGCAGAGCAGACGCTTCAGCAGAACATCAACGCCGAGCAGCAGCGTGCCGAGGGTGTGGAGGGTGACCTTCAGGCAGACATCGACGACATCAACGCCAAGATACCAGCAGCAGCCAGCCAACAGAACCAACTGGCCGACAAGGAGTTCGTTAATTCATCTATCGCATCGAACACGGGCAACCTGCAAGGCAACTACAACCTCGTGACAGACCTTGGACTGACCGTAGCCGCCACCGATACGGAGATAGGCACTGCACTTGCTGGCGAGATTGCCAATCCGGGCAACAATGACTACTGCTTCGTTGGGGTGCCGGTCAACGACCAAACTCCTGACGAAATAGCCGTCACCAAGCGGTTCAAGTATAATTTGGCACAACAGAAGTGGCTGTACGAATACAGTCTGAACAACTCGACCTTTACCGCCGCCCAGTTCGATGCTATCAACTCAGGCATCACCGCTGTCCTCGTCGCCAAACTCGGTGACCTGCCGACGGCAACGGCTCTGGCTCAGCAGATCAGCACCGCCATATCGACAGCCCTGCTGGACTACTACACGAAGGCCAACATCGACACGCTGATTGCCAACTATTCGACCACCCAGCAGATGACCACTGCTATCTCAACGGCACTGGCCGACTACTACACGAAGGCAAACATCGACACGCTGATAGCCGACTACTCGACCACCCAGCAGATGACCACCGCCATCAGTCAGGCCATCGCCTCGGCCTTAGCGTCGTACAGCACCACCCAGCAGATGAATGCCGCCATCGCGTCGGCTCTCACACCTTACTACACCAAGACCGAAATTGACAACCTACTCCTGGGCTATGCCACCACCGGCGCACTGAGCAGCCACACGGGTAACACCACCGTCCACATCACCGCTTCCGAGCGCACGGCGTGGAACGCGAAACAAGCCGCCATCACCGACGGCGCACAGATTGGTCTCGGCTACGGCGTGAGCAGCGAGGCGGCAACGGTTCAGGCTCGCACGGCGAATATCCCCAGTTTCATCCTGCTGAAGAACATGCCGGTGAGCATTCGTTTTACCAACTCCATCAACGTCGTTGGCGCAACGCTCAACATCTCATCGACGGGAGCCAAGCCGCTGTTCATCCAGGGTGCTGCCCTGCAAGGCGGACTCGTCAAGGGCGGATGCACCGTCACCGTCATCTACGACGGCACGAAC
>JAFUUL010000199.1 GCA_017483805.1 Prevotella sp. | reverse complement strand
GCCGTGCAAGGAAACACGCTGTCGCAACTGAATCTGGGATGGCTCTATCATGCCGGCAAGGGTGTCCGCCAGGATGCCGACTCGGCCCGTTACTGGTACACGCTCGCTGCTGACAAGGGTCATGCAACGGCCCGTCTGAACCTGGGCATCCTCTGTCTGCAGCAGGGCGACACCCTGCGTGCTATCGACCATCTGCGACGGGCAGCCGGAGAGGGCAACGAGGGAGCACAACACATACTAAACAAGATGGATCATTTATAGATTTATGAAACTTCAGTATATCTATCATGCGGTGGCACTGGGGGTTGTGGCGGTATGGGGCACTACGTTTGTGTCTACTAAACTGCTGCTATTGGGCGGGTTGACGGCTGGTCAGATCTTCACGCTCCGCTTCCTGATTGCCTACGTGCTGCTGCTGGCATTCTGCCTGTACAAAGGCATCCGATGGATGGCCGACTCGTGGCGCGACGAACTGCTGATGGCGGCGCTGGGCGTGACGGGCGGCTCGCTGTATTTCCTGACGGAGAACAGTGCCATGAACTATACCACAACGACCAACACATCTATCACCGTGAGCCTGAGCCCGCTGTTTGCGTCGCTGCTGATAGGGATGTTCTATAAGTCGCAGCGACTGAGCAGCCTGCAGAGCATGGGCACGCTGATGGCTGCGGCGGGTGTGGTGGTGGTAGTGATGAATGGGCACTTCGTGCTCCACCTCTCGCCGCGAGGCGATGCTCTGGCCATGTCGGCCGCACTCTGCTGGGCAACCTACAGTCTGCTGATGATTAGGGCCAACGAACGCTACGACTCCATATTCATCACCCGCAAGGTGTTCTTCTACGGGCTGCTGTCCATGATACCTTATTACATGATATCTCCCGGACTAAACCTCGACGTGCTCATCTCGCAGCCTCATCTGCTGTGGCACTTGCTGTTTCTGGGGTGCGTGGCCTCAATGCTCTGCTTCCTCGCGTGGAACTGGGTGCTGAAGAAACTGGGTGCCATCGTCGCCACAAACTACGTCTACCTGAACCCCGTGTTCACCATCGTGTTTGCCTGGATGGTGCTTCACGAGCAGATCACAATCTATTTCATCATTGGCACCCTGCTCATTATCCTGGGCATGTATTTGACAGACTTTGCATCAAGAAGCCATCGCGACGGCGACGAAACCTAAGATGAAGGCGGCCAGGCAGATGGTCAGGAGCACGAAGACGACGGGCAGGATGAAGAGGATGATCTTCCACCAAGGGAAGCCCGACAACTGCTTCAGGGGGATGAGGGGGAACCAGACGGTGAAGATCTGAATCCACCAGGGCAGACAGAGAAACTCCATCACAATGCTGTAGATGGAATACATATCGGCCGTATAGACCTGCGCCACCAGCAGTTCGGAGAAACGGAGGTCGGGGATGTTGGGACTCTTGCGGAAGAAGATGTAGAGAAAGCCCGACAAGATGAAGAGCATGGACAGGGTGTAGATATTGGGGAAACGCTGCACAAAGTCCATGAACAACAGGCCATACTCACGAGACTTCTCGTTGACCTGCTGCACTTCGGCAGGCGCCTGGGACGCCTCAGCGTCTTCAAAGGATTCGGAGAACCCCTGTCGAATCTCTTCGCGAGACTCCTCGAAATAGTTCTGCATCTTGATGTTCACGCCGCTCTCAACGAGCAGAGAGAGCGTTGTCAGCAGGAAGAAGAGTTTGAAGGGCGGGAAATAAGCCATCTGCATGCCCGAGAGGTAGTCGCGAATCATGTAGCCTGGGCGCAGAATGAGGTCGCGCAGGGTGCGAAACATACCCCGATTGCCCAGTCCCCACACGTCGAGGAACAGCAGGAAGGCCTTGCGGAACGAGTAGCGCCCAATGCGTGCCGCCTGTCCGCAGCGAGGACAATAGTTGCCCTGAAACTCTGTGCCGCAGGTGGCACAGCGATGCTGCTCCTCCGACATGGGAGCCACCTGATGAGGGCGACGCTGCCACTCACGAAACTCATGCCATTTTTCCTTGATGCGACTCATCTGATCTGTCTGCCTCATGTCCATTTCAGCATGCAAAGGTACAAAGAAAAGTGAAGAGTGACGGAATGTAAGCGTTAAAAAATAACAAGGCGGCAGCAAATTCTTCACTCTTCACTCTTCACTCTTCA
>JAFUUL010000031.1 GCA_017483805.1 Prevotella sp. | reverse complement strand
TTCTTCGGCACTAACCCCCTGTCGCAGTTCATGGACCAGACCAACCCGTTGGCCGAGGTGACCCACAAGCGTCGTCTCTCTGCTCTGGGTCCTGGCGGTCTGTCGCGTGAGCGTGCCGGTTTCGAGGTTCGCGACGTACACTATACACATTACGGCCGCCTCTGTCCTATCGAGAGCCCTGAAGGCCCGAACATCGGTCTGATTTCGTCACTTTGCGTCTATGCGAAGATTAATGAGCTCGGCTTCATCCAGACCCCCTACCGTAAGGTCGAGAATGGCGTTGCCAACCTGAACAACGACGAGATTGTCTACCTCACCGCTGAGGAGGAAGAGAACTACATCATCGGTCAGGGCAATGCACCGCTGAACGACGATGGCACGTTCATCCGCAGCGTGGTGAAGTGCCGTCAGGATGCCGACTTCCCCGTCGTGCCGCCTACGGACGTGAACCTGATGGACGTCTCGCCCCAGCAGATTGCCTCTATCGCTGCATCGCTCATCCCCTTCCTGGAGCACGACGATGCTCACCGTGCACTGATGGGATCGAACATGATGCGCCAGGCTGTGCCCCTGTTGCACAACGAGGCACCTATCGTGGGTACCGGCATCGAGAAGCAGGTGTGCGAGGACTCTCGCACCATGATTACCGCCGAGGGCGACGGTGTCATCGAGTATGTCGACGCCACCACCATCCGCATCCTCTACGATCGTACTGAGGACGAGGAGTTCGTGTCGTTCGAGCCTGCCCTGAAGGAATACCGCATTCCCAAGTTCCGTCGTACCAACCAGAACATGACCATCGACCTGCGTCCTATCTGCGACAAGGGCCAGCGTGTGAAGAAGGGCGACATCCTGACCGAGGGCTATGCCACCGAGAACGGTGAGTTGGCCCTGGGCCGCAACCTGCTGGTGGCCTATATGCCTTGGAAGGGTTACAACTACGAGGATGCCATCGTGCTCAACGAGCGCATCGTCCGCGAGGATATCCTCACCAGCGTCCATGTCGATGAGTATTCGCTCGACGTCCGCGAGACCAAGCGTGGCGTGGAGGAGTTCACCGCCGATATCCCCAACGTCTCAGAGGAAGCCACCAAGGACCTCGACGAGAACGGCGTCATCCGTGTGGGTGCCCGTGTCGAGCCGGGCGACATCCTGATCGGTAAGATATCGCCGAAGGGTGAGAGCGATCCCTCGCCTGAGGAGAAGTTGCTGCGTGCCATCTTCGGTGACAAGGCCGGCGACGTGAAGGACTCTTCGCTGAAGGCCAATCCGTCGCTGACGGGTGTCATCATCGACAAGAAACTCTTTGCCCGTGCCATCAAGACCCGTCAGACCAAGTTGCAGGACAAGCAGATCCTGGCCAAGATCGACGAGGAGTACGAGGCCAAGGTCGGCGACCTGAAGGACATCCTGGTCGACAAGTTGCTCGAACTGACCAAGGGTAAGACCTCGCAGGGCGTGAAGGACTACACCGGAGCCGAGATCATCTCGAAGGGTGCCAAGTTCACGATGACCAACCTGAAGAACCTTGAGTACGGCGACGTGCAGACCAACAAGTGGACCAATGATGACCACAAGAACGAACTCATCGCTCGCCTGATCATCAACTATATGAAGAAGTACAAACTGCTTGATGCTGAGATGAAGCGCAAGAAGTTTGCCATCACCATTGGCGACGAACTGCCCTCAGGCATTCTGCAGATGGCCAAGGTCTATGTGGCCAAGAAGCGTAAGATTGGCGTGGGTGACAAACTCGCCGGTCGTCACGGTAACAAGGGTATCGTGTCGAAGGTGGTGCGCCAGGAGGATATGCCGTTCCTCGAGGACGGTCGTCCTGTCGACTTGGTGCTCAACCCGCTGGGTGTGCCCTCACGTATGAACCTCGGCCAGATCTTCGAGGCTATCCTCGGTGCTGCCGGCAAGCGTCTCGGCGTGAAGTTCGCTACGCCTATCTTCGACGGTGCCAAACTGGAAGACCTCGCAGCCTGGACCGACAAGGCCGGCCTGCCCCGTCTCTGCTCGACCCACCTCTACGACGGTGAGACCGGCGAGAAGTTCGACCAGCCTGCTACCGTGGGTATCACCTACTTCCTCAAACTCGGTCACATGGTCGAGGACAAGATGCACGCCCGCTCTATCGGCCCGTACAGTCTCATCACCCAGCAGCCTCTCGGCGGTAAGGCCCAGTTCGGTGGACAGCGCTTTGGTGAGATGGAGGTCTGGGCACTGGAGGCTTTCGGCGCCAGCCACGTGCTTCAGGAGATTCTGACCATCAAGTCCGACGATACCGTGGGCCGTTCGAAGGCCTACGAGGCCATTGTCAAGGGCGAGCCCATGCCTACGCCGGGCATCCCCGAGTCGCTCAACGTGCTGCTGCACGAACTGCGCGGCCTTGGCCTGAGCGTCACACTCGACTAAAAAGTAAAAAGGTAAAAAAGTAAAAAGGTAAAATTGAAATATGGCTTTCAAGAAAGATTCAAAGACAAAGAATAATTTCACCAAGATCACCATCGGTCTGGCTTCGCCCGAAGACATTCTCGAGAGTTCGTTTGGTGAGGTTACCAAGCCTGAGACCATCAACTATCGTACCTACAAGCCCGAGCGTGACGGTCTGTTCTGCGAGCGCATCTTCGGTCCTACCAAGGACTACGAGTGTGCCTGCGGCAAGTACAAGCGCATCCGCTATAAGGGCATCGTCTGCGACCGTTGCGGTGTTGAGGTGACCGAGAAGAAGGTACGTCGCGAGCGTAGCGGACACATCGAACTCGTGGTGCCCGTGGCCCACATCTGGTATTTCCGCAGCCTGCCCAACAAGATTGGCTATCTGCTGGGGCTGCCCACCAAGAAACTCGATGCCGTCATCTACTACGAGCGCTATATCGTCATCCAGCCTGGTGTGCTCGAGGGTCGCAAGAACGCCGAGGGCGAGCCCCTGCTGGGTTCCCAGAAGTTCGACCTGCTCTCTGAGGAGGAGTACAACGACATTCTCGACAACCAGTTGACAGAAGACAACTACTATCTGGAGGACAGCGATCCCAATAAGTTTGTGGCCAAGATGGGTGCCGAGGCTATCTACGAACTGCTTCAGCAACTCGACCTTGACTCGCTGTCGTATGAACTGCGCGACCGTGCCAATACCGACGGTTCGCAGCAGCGCAAGAACGAGGCCCTGAAGCGCCTGCAGGTGGTAGAGGCCTTCCGCAGCAGTGTGGAGAAGGGCGTCAACCGTCCTGAGTGGATGATCATGAAGATACTGCCCGTGACGCCTCCTGAGTTGCGTCCCCTCGTTCCCCTGGATGGTGGCCGTTTCGCCACGTCCGACCTGAACGACCTCTATCGTCGTGTCATCATCCGCAACAACCGTCTGAAGCGCCTGATGGAGATCAAGGCTCCCGAGGTCATCCTGCGTAACGAGAAGCGTATGCTGCAGGAGGCTGTCGACTCACTCTTCGACAACAGCCGCAAGTCGTCGGCCGTGAAGAGCGACTCCAACCGCCCCCTGAAGTCACTCTCCGACTCGCTGAAGGGTAAGCAGGGCCGCTTCCGTCAGAACCTGCTCGGTAAGCGTGTCGACTACTCCGCCCGTTCGGTGATCGTCGTCGGCCCTGAGTTGAAGATGGGCGAGTGCGGTCTGCCGAAGTTGATGGCTGCCGAACTCTACAAGCCGTTCATCATCCGCAAACTCATTGAGCGCGGCATCGTGAAGACCGTCAAGTCGGCCAAGAAGATTGTCGACCGCCGCGAGCCCGTCATCTGGGACATCTTGGAGAATGTCATGAAGGGTCACCCCGTGCTGCTCAACCGTGCACCTACGCTGCACCGTCTGGGCATTCAGGCATTCCAGCCCAAACTCATCGAGGGTAAGGCCATCCAACTTCACCCGCTGGCATGTACCGCCTTCAACGCCGACTTCGACGGCGACCAGATGGCTGTGCACCTTCCCCTCTCTAACGAGGCTATCCTCGAGGCTCAACTGCTCATGCTGCAGAGCCACAACATCCTGAACCCGGCCAACGGCGCTCCTATCACCGTGCCTTCGCAGGATATGGTGCTCGGCCTCTACTATATCACCAAGATCCGTCCGGGTGCCAAGGGCGAGGGCCTCTCGTTCTATGGTCCTGAGGAGGCCATCATCGCCCACAACGAGGGCAAGTGCGACCTGCACGCCCAGGTGAAGGTGATGGTCGACGATGTGGTCGACGGCATCAAGGTGCGCCACCAGGTGGAGACCTCTGTGGGTCGTGTCATCGTCAACGGCATCGTGCCGAAAGAGGTGGGCTATGTCAACAAGGTCATCTCTAAGAAGAGCCTGCGCGACATCATCGCCGACGTTATCAAGAACGTGGGCTTCGCCGAGGCCTGCGAGTTCCTCGACGGTATCAAGAACCTGGGCTACCGCATGGCTTATCTGGCCGGTCTGTCGTTCAACCTCGATGATATCATCATCCCGAAGGAGAAGGCCGATCTTATCGCCAAGGGTAACGACGAGGTGCAGCAGATCACCGATAACTACAACATGGGCTTCATCACCGACAACGAGCGCTATAACCAGGTCATCGATACCTGGACCCACGTCAACAACGACATCGGCAACATCCTCATGAAGCAGATGACCGAGGCCGACCAGGGCTTCAACGCTGTGTTCATGATGCTCGACTCCGGTGCCCGTGGTAGTAAGGACCAGATCAAGCAGTTGTCAGGTATCCGTGGTTTGATGGCCAAGCCCCAGAAGGCCGGTGCCGAGGGACACCAGATTATTGAGAACCCCATTCTGTCGAACTTCAAGGAGGGTATGTCCGTGCTGGAGTACTTCATCTCTACCCACGGTGCCCGTAAGGGTCTGGCTGATACCGCTATGAAGACCGCCGACGCAGGTTATCTGACCCGTCGTCTGGTCGACGTCTCCCACGATGTGATCATCAACGAGGAAGACTGCGGCACGCTGCGTGGTCTGATCTGTACCGCCCTGAAGAGTGGCGACGAGGTCATCAGCAGTCTCTCCGAGCGCATCCTGGGCCGCGTGTCGGTTCACGATGTGGTCAATCCCAAGACCGGCGAGGTCATCGTGCCTGCCGGTGAGGAGATCACCGAGCCGCTGGCCGAGGAGATCGAGAAGGCCGAGATCGAGAGCGTCGAGATTCGTTCGGTGCTCACCTGCGAGTCGAAGAAGGGCGTCTGCCGCAAGTGCTATGGTCGCAACCTGGCCACGCGCCGGATGGTGCAGAAGGGTGAGGCCGTCGGCGTCATCGCCGCACAGGCCATCGGTGAGCCTGGTACACAGTTGACCCTGCGTACGTTCCACGCCGGTGGTGTGGCTGCCAACGCCGCTGCCAACGCCAGCATCGTCTCCAAGTACGAGTCGGCCCGCATCGAACTCGAGGAGGTGCGCACAGTGCCCTTCGACGAGGACGGCCGCGACTGCGAGATGGTGGTCAGCCGACTGGGCGAAATGCGCTTCGTCGACCCCAACACCAAGATCGTGCTGTCTACGGTCAACGTGCCTTACGGCTCGTCACTCTACTTCAAGAATGGCGACGTGGTTCGCAAGGGCGAGAAGATTGCCCAGTGGGACCCCTTCAATGCCGTCATCGTCACCGAGTATGCTGGTACGCTGAAGTTCAACGATGTCATCGAGGGTGTCACCTTCCGTGCCGAGACCGACGAAACCACCGGTCTGACCGAGAAGATTGTCACCGAGTCGAAAGATAAGACCAAGGTGCCCACCTGCGACGTCATCGGCCCTGATGGCGAGAAGATCGGTACCTATAACTTCCCTGTGGGTGGCCACGTGGTCGTCGAGGACGGTCAGACCGTCAAGACCGGTGAGACCCTGGTGAAGATTCCGCGTGCAGCCGCCAAGGGTGGTGATATCACCGCCGGTCTGCCCCGTGTCACCGAGTTGTTCGAGGCCCGCAACCCGTCGAACCCCGCTGTGGTCAGCGAGATCGATGGCGAGGTCACCATGGGCAAGGTGAAGCGCGGCAACCGCGAGATCATCGTCACCTCGAAGGCAGGCGACCAGCGCAAGTACCTCGTCAGCCTGTCCAAGCAGATCCTGGTGCAGGAGCACGACGCCGTGCGTGCTGGCACACCGCTCTCCGACGGTGCCATCACCCCGAGCGACATTCTGGCCATCAAGGGCCCGACCGCCGTTCAGGAGTATATTGTCAACGAGGTGCAGGACGTGTATCGTCTGCAGGGTATCAAGATTAACGACAAGCACTTCGAGATTATCGTGCGCCAGATGATGCGCAAGGTGCAGATCAACGATCCGGGCGACACCGCCTTCCTCGAGCAGGAGATTGTCGACAAACTCGACTTCGCCGAGGAGAACGACCGCATCTGGGGTAAGAAGGTGGTCACCGATGCCGGTGACAGCACCGAACTGAAGGCCGGACAGATCGTCACCGCCCGTCGCCTGCGCGACGAGAACACCTCGCTGAAGCGCCGCGACCTCAAGACCGTTCAGGTGCGCGATGCCGTGCCCGCCACGTCGACGCAGATCCTGCAGGGTATCACCCGTGCAGCACTGCAGACCAAGTCGTTCATGTCGGCTGCATCGTTCCAGGAGACCACTAAGGTGCTCAACGAGGCTGCCATCCGCGGCAAGCAGGACTTCCTGGAGGGCATGAAGGAGAACGTCATCTGCGGTCACCTGATTCCCGCTGGTACCGGTCTGCGCGACTTCGAGAAGATCATCGTCGGCTCGAAGGAAGAGTACGAGCGCATGCAGGCCAACCGTAAGAATGTGCTCGACTTCGCCGAGGAGCCTATCCTCGAGGAGAAGTAACGCAATCCTTTCTATATTCGCGGGAGCGCGAAACTTTCAGCCCGAAAGTTTTGCGCTCTCGCATTTTTTGCTTACTTTTGCAGCACCGAACGAGGAATGGTTATGAATCAGCAGGAATGTACAGCACTATTGGTGCACCACGGCATCAAGCCCACGGCCAATCGCATCGTCGTGGCGAAGGCTCTGGCTCAGGCCGGGCGCCCCCTGACGCTCACCGAACTGGAGTACCAGATCCTGTCTATCGACAAATCGGGCGTCTTCCGTGCGCTGACCCTCTTCCGCGAGCACCATCTGGTCCATGTCATCGACGACGGCGGAGGCGGCGTGCGCTATGAACTCTGCCATAGCCACAGCGACCACGAGGATGACGACCTGCACGTCCATTTCTACTGCGAACAGTGCCATCGCACCTACTGTCTGGAGCAGACGCCCGTTCCTCTGGTCGACATTCCCGGGGGCTTCCGCATGATCTCCGTCAACTACATCGTCAAGGGCATCTGCGCCCATTGCCGGAAAGACTCAATATAAACCTATAAAAATATATCACAACAATGAACGAGAACGAACAGAAGCAGCAAGGGCTGCAGATAGAACTGGCTCCTGACAAGGCTCAGGGCGAGTATGCCAACTTTGCCATCATCACCCATTCCTCTTCGGAGTTTATCGTTGACTTCGCCCGCATGCTCCCCGGTCTGCCGAAGGCCCAGGTGCGCAGTCGCGTCATCCTGGCTCCCGAGCATGCCAAGCGTCTGCTGGGTGCCTTGCAGGAGAACATCATGCGCTACGAGCGGCAGTTCGGCCAGATTAAGATGCCCGAACAGCAGCAGGGCCCCCGCACCATCGCTCCCTTCGGAACGGGCAAGGGCGAAGCCTAAAGATTTTTCTTGAAGAACTGGAGCATACGCTCCTGCGCTTTCACCGGACAACTGTGGGGCATGTCCCAGATCTCTGTCTCCAGTTTGTCGTCCGCATTCTGACTCTTCCACGTGTCGTGCATGGTCTTGAAGGCCTTTTCTACGCCGGGCACGGGGAAGAGTTTGTCTTGTGACCCGTTGATGAAGAGCATCGCCTTCGGACAGGCCATCGAGGCCACGTGGGGATAGTCCAGCCAGCGGCGCAGGCCCGGGAAGCAGTTGGCAAAGCCGCCATTCTCCGTGCGGCTGTACTTGAACGACATCTGCTCGTCGGTCGTCACCATCCAGCAGATGGCGGCACCCGCCTTGATACGGTCGCTCATGGCCGAGAGCATCCAGGCACGGTAGGCGCCCATCGAGCAGCCCATGCAGCCGATGCGCGTGGCGTCCACCTCGGGCATCGAGGCCAGAAACTCTGTGCCGGCGATATCATCATAGGTCATATAGGCCGAGAGGTCGATGCCATACATCATCATGTTGCCCGCAATCATGTCGTAGCGGTCGCGGCGTGCCCCTTCCTTCTGCCCGCGCTCACCCCACATCGGGGCATCGGCCGAGAAGACCACGTAGCCGTGCTGCGCCAGATAGTCACCCACGAACTGTCCGCCGTAGAGCGACAGCCACTCGTCGGCATCCTTGATGACCGTCGAGTCTTCGCAGGCCAGCGGACGGATCATCTTCTCCTTGCCGATGAAGAGGTGGCCGCCGTGGTCGTGCAGGGCATTGATGGCAGGGAAGGGCCCCTTGCCGTCGGGGATGAGCACGTAGGCCGGCACCGTGTAGTAGCGCGACAGGCGTATCTCAATCTTCTGTGCGCGGTAGCCGTCGCGCTGTTCCTCGCAGAGCACCTTCATCTCGTAGCCGTCGGCAGGAGCGGGTGGGGGAGTGAGCATACAGTCCAGCACCTTCTGACGGGCAGCCTGTCGCCACGCGTCGAAGTCGGTGATGGGGCTGTTGCCCCAGGCCAGTGGGAAGGTCAGGTCTTTGATCAGCGAGTCGGCATAGACCGGCAGATTGCGCATAAACTCATACTTTTCTCGTTTCTGTCCCAGCGCACCGATGGTCAGCATACAGCATACGGCCATCATCAGGGTTCTCATGAGGTTTCGTTTCATCGTGTTATTGTTTTAGTCGCCGCAAAGATACGAAGAAACAAGGAAAAGGCCAAATATTTATTAAGGAATCTTCACACAATACGCACCCGGCCCATTGATAAGTTAGCAAAAACAAGGTGCACTAACTGCACTAACTGCACTTGATAGGGTACCGAGTTATGAAAATATCTCTGTGAGTTATGAAAATATCTCCCATAGATAGAAAAATATCTCTGGGAGTTATCAAAAATACGCCGAAAGTTATCATTTTTCGGCTCAAATCTGCGCGGTTTCAGAAAAAAAATGTATTTTTGCAAAAGAAAAGTATCAGAATTATGAAAATTACAGAACAAGACCGTGAGTTCATGCGCGAGGCCATCCGACTGGCCAGCGAGAGCGTGAGGAATGGTGGCGGCCCCTTTGGTGCCGTCGTCGTGAAGGACGGCGAGATCATCGCCGGCAGTTCCAACAGTGTGACCATCGACCTCGACCCGACGGCCCACGCAGAGGTGAACACCATCCGTAAGGCCTGCCGCAAACTGGGCACCTTCGACCTTTCGGGCTGCACCATCTACACCTCGTGCGAGCCCTGTCCCATGTGTCTCGGTGCCATCTACTGGGCCCACATCGACCGCATCTATTATGGCAACACCCGCAAGGATGCCCGTGCCATCGACTTCGCCGACGATTTCATCTACGACGAGATGGACAAGCCGCTCGACGAGCGCACCGTGCCCATCGTCCCCCTGCTGCGCGACGAGGCCCTGCAGTCCTTTCGTCTCTGGTCAGAGAAGACCGACAAGACCGAGTATTAAGTGCAGTAAGTGCAGTAAGTGCACCTTGTTTTGGGTTACTATATGATGGTGTAAAGTTAATGTTTGTGAAATCTATATCACCAATATCCCTATGGCAGAGGTAATGACAACAGACTTCAAACGTATACCCTACGGTATCTCCAACTTCAAGCAATTGAGGCGGGAGGGCAAGTACTTTGTAGACAAGAGTTCCCCCCTCGTCGTGCAGATTAAGGGCTACACCTGTCTGAGGATAGAGGAGATTTCGTGATAAATGAAAACCTAAACATAATAATTCAAATTTACGATATGAATTACTTCTACATGTTTCTCGTTGCTGCAGCCGCTTGTATAGTGATATGGTTGTGGGGATTTTTTGTCAAGTTCATTTGTAAAAAATTGACAGAGGCAGTTTATGCTACTAAAAAGTTCTGGACGTTTGTCATTTTTGCGCTAATCTGTCTTGTCGGAGGTAAAATGCTGGCAGATTTTTCTGCGATGGCAATCATTTATTATGCTAACACGCTGATAGGTCCTCATTCGCATTTAGCCAACGCTCTCCTTTCTGGAGGTTTCTATCTTGTCTATTGGTACCCGATAGTAGACATTAGCATCACGGCATTTGAAGATAAGAAGGCCGCAGAGTACAACCAGATAAAAGGCAAGATGCTTGCATCGGTCGGAATCGTCTTTGTATTGTGGAATCTGCTTTTTGCATATGCAGGCTTCAACCTGTGGAAGAACTACCAAATCGGCAAGGCGGTTATCCAAGTAGAAAAGACAATTGAGAACAATCGGACAGATTTAGAGAAATTCTTCGAGTCGAAAGGCATGATGGCTTTTACTACACATGTCGCATCTCTGTTGGAGCAGAAGGACATGTCTGTGGAGGAAAGGGCGCAACTGCTGGCGGATTCCATACCAGAGAGTGCCAGTGACTTGGCTGGTGCTATGTGGGAATATAAAGGATATAACCAAGAGCCCGATGTGCTGCATCTGTATTATTTCCATTTGATTGAGCAGGTCGATAATGAGTATCTTGGCGATTCTGACACAGACATCAACCTGCATACCGTCGAGTTGATATTTGAAAAGTGGAAACAGATTCAACCAGAGAATAAATTCCTTAGAGAAGTACTGATAGACTAATGGAAAAATCACAGAATCAATCACTTAAATGGTTTTAATATGAAGACAAAAACTATTCTTATCATTTTCCTGGCAACCATGATGATTGGTGCCTTTGTGGTCTGTACAATAAGTTGTAGCGAAAGGGAAAAGCGGGTGGTGAAGTTACGAGATACTATAGGCTTCGAGTATTTTACCGACAGTACTCTTATTTACTCACTTATTTCAGATAATGAAGTGACAGTCTTGGAGTGCAATGACAAACATGTGACCTCCGTTGATATTCCATCAACCATAGTATATGGTGAAGAGAGATATTCTGTTACAAGTATAACTGGCTTCGCTTACACAGATGAACTCACAGCACTTACCTCCATAACCATACCTTCTTCCGTATTGGAAATTGAGGAAAACGCTTTTGAGGGTTGCGGTTCCTTGGCATCCATCTCAGTGGAAAGTGGGAACAAAGTCTATGATTCTCGCAACAACTGTAATGCTGTCATTGAAACAAAAACAAACAAATTGGTTGTTGGATGTCAGTCCACGCATATTCCCAATACTGTGACAACGATAGGAGAAGAAGCCTTTTCGGGCAGTCGAAATCTTGTCTCTATCACCATTCCAGAGTCGGTGAAGACCATCGGAGACTATGCGTTTTCGTATTGCAGTAGTCTTTCCTCAATCACCATTCCCAAGTCGGTGACAAGCATCGGTCTGATGCCTTTTGCCCAGTGCAGTAATCTGGCCTCCATTTCCGTAGAAAACGGAAATCCCATCTATGACTCACGTAACGATTGTAATGCAATCATAGAAACAAAAACGAACACATTGATTGTGGGAGGACTGAACACGCAAATACCAGAAACCGTAACTGCTATTGATGATGGGGCGTTTGTCGGTCTTAGTAGAATGGTATCTATTTCCATCCCAAACTCTGTAAATAGTATCGGATTGAATGCATTTGCTGGCTGTGAAGGCCTAAAAGAAATTCACTCATTCATACAAAGACCTTTCGAAATGGATACAATAGGTTTTGATGCATTCTCTGGCTGTTATGGTGCAACACTATACGTTCCGAAAGATACAAAGCAACTCTATCAAAAAGCAAAAGGGTGGACAGGTTTTAAAAATATTGTTGAAATGGAATAAGTTGTTCTTCTATGTGTATTGATGTAGTCATTGATGGTATCCATTACTATCTGGAGCCGGAGGCCGGAACGGCGATGGTTGAAGAGCATCCATACGCTGGTATGGTCGTTATTCCTGATAGTGTGACATATCAGGGAAAATCATTTGCGGTCATAGAAATAGATGATGAAGCATTTGCCGGCTGTGATGCGTTGACGGCAGTTTTCGTTCCGTCAAGCATTGTGCGGATTGGCAGGGAGGCCTTTGACGGATGTCAGGTTCAGTTATATATAGACACCCTTGAATCGTGGATGAACACTGACATCGATTTCGAGATATATGACGAGGATGGGCCTATAGAAGACCCGACTCATAATTTGCCCTATGTGGCAAGTGCCTTGTTCGTCAAAGGTCATCCGGTGGAGGAGTTGAAGGTTCCTGAAGGCATCACGCAAATCAAGAAGTGGCAATTCCATGGATGGCAGTTTCTTACTTCACTCGAAACGCCTGATGCCGTCAGCCGAATTGGCTATGAGGCTTTCTTGGGATGCGAAGGTCTGAAGAGTGTTACCCTGGGATGCGGTACCAAAGAAATATCTGCCCACGCATTCAGCGGCTTGAAGAATCTGACGGAGTTCTGTTGCTTAGCCGAGGATGCACCAATGATTCATCCCAAAGCATTTGATGGGACGGATATTGAGAACCATGTCACCTTGTATGTGCCTGAGAAGATCATTGATAAATATAAAACCGCTTCTCCTTGGAATCATTTCCATCAGATTTCTGGGATTTAAGAATACAAACTATATAATTTCACTGCAAATCACTGCTGTAGTGCGGCTCAGGGAGACAATAGTTTTGCCAAACAATTGTCTGAGGCACTCTCCAGGGAAATCAAGAATATGGCGGCAAGTACGTGAAAGACGGTTTTGACTGGTATAAAGTGGATGATTAGTTCATGAAATCGAGGTTAACGATTGGTAAAATGGTTATATTTTGTTAATTGTTGCTTGGTTTTTGGTTTTGTGCGAACTAAAAATTAGGTTATTCCATATAAAAGTTGTACCTTTGCAGCCCGAAATGCCCTTGTGAGAATGGGGGCGTACTATGCAATGTCGAATATACACAATATTAATATATAAATAAAAACAAAAAACAAAATTAATTATGCCTACAATTTCACAATTGGTTCGCAAAGGCAGAAAGGTGATCGTAGACAAGTCGAAGTCACCCGCGCTGGACAATTGTCCTCAGCGTCGCGGCGTGTGCGTTCGTGTCTACACGACCACTCCCAAGAAGCCTAATTCGGCTATGCGTAAGGTAGCCCGTGTTCGTTTGACTAACCAGAAGGAAGTCAACAGTTACATTCCCGGAGAGGGACACAACTTGCAGGAGCACAGCATCGTGCTGGTTCGCGGCGGTCGTGTGAAGGACCTTCCCGGTGTGCGTTATCACATCGTTCGTGGCACGCTCGATACCGCTGGTGTTGCCAGCCGCACACAGCGTCGCTCTAAGTACGGTGCCAAGCGTCCTAAGCAGAAGAAGTAAAAACTGACCGGTGAAGGCCAGATTCTTCAAGAAGAAAAAAGAAAAACCGTTTTGCTGGAGAATCTTAAAAAGGTTGAGTAAATGCCCGAGAGCGCGGCGTTGAAGAACAGACAAAGAACAACCCCAAGCAGACAAAATCATTCAAAAACAAAATGAGAAAAGCAAAACCAAAGAAGCGTGTGATCCTGCCGGATCCCGTGTTCAACGACCAGAAAGTGTCGAAGTTTGTTAACCATCTGATGTTCGACGGCAAGAAGTCGAAGTCGTATGAGATTTTCTACAACTCGCTGGAGATTGTAAAGGACAAGATGAAGGACGCCGAGAAGGCTCCGCTGGAGATCTGGAAGCAGGCTCTGGACAACATCACCCCCCAGGTGGAGGTGAAGAGCCGTCGTATCGGCGGTGCTACGTTCCAGGTGCCCACCGAGATTCGTGCCGACCGCAAGGAGAGCATCTCTATGAAGAACATGATCTCGTTTGCCCGCAAGCGCAGTGGTAAGTCGATGGCCGACAAACTGGCTGCTGAGATTATGGACGCCTTCAACAACCAGGGTGGTGCCTTCAAGCGTAAGGAGGACATGCACCGCATGGCTGAGGCTAACCGTGCATTTGCTCACTTCCGCTTCTAAAAAAGGTAAAAAGGTAAAAAAGTAAAAAGGGTAAAAACGAAAGATGGCAAAGCAAGATTTACATTTGACGCGCAACATCGGCATTATGGCTCACATCGATGCCGGTAAGACGACCACTTCTGAGCGCATCCTGTTCTACACGGGTAAGACCCACAAGATTGGCGAGGTGCACGACGGTGCAGCCACCATGGACTGGATGGCACAGGAGCAGGAGCGCGGTATCACCATTACCTCTGCAGCAACGACCTGCTATTGGGAGTGGAACAAGAATAAGTATAAGATTAACCTGATTGATACTCCGGGACACGTGGACTTCACCGCCGAGGTGGAGCGCTCACTGCGCGTTCTGGACGGAGCCGTGGCCACCTATTCGGCTGCCGACGGCGTTCAGCCCCAGTCTGAGACTGTGTGGCGTCAGGCCGACAAGTACAACGTGCCCCGCATCGGCTACGTGAACAAGATGGACCGTTCGGGTGCCGACTTCTTCGAGACTGTTCAGCAGATGAAGGACATCCTGGGTGCCAACCCCGTTGTGATCCATGTGCCTATCGGTGCTGAGGAGAACTTCAAGGGTCTGGTCGACCTGATCAAGATGAAGGCCATCCTGTGGCACGACGAGACCATGGGCGCTGAGTACGACATCGAGGACATCCCCGCCGACCTGCAGGCAGAGTGCGACGAGTGGCGCAACAAGTTGCTCGAGGCCGCTGCCGAGTATGACGAGGCCCTCATGGAGAAGTACTTCGACGACCCCTCGTCAATCACCGAGGAGGAGATCATCGCCGCCATCCGCAAGGGTACCATCTCGATGGCCTGCACGCCCATGCTGCTCGGTTCGTCGTACAAGAACAAGGGCGTACAGCCCCTGCTCGACTATGTTTGCGCTTTCCTGCCCGCTCCCGTCGACGTGGAGGTGATCAAGGGCACCAACCCCAGCACTGAGGAAGAGGAAGACCGCAAGCCCAGCGAGGACGAGCCCACCGCAGCCTTGGCATTCAAGATTGCCACTGATCCCTACATGGGCCGTCTGGTGTTCTTCCGCGTCTACTCTGGTAGCGTGAAGGCCGGCTCTTATGTCTTCAACCCCCGTTCGGGCAAGAAGGAGCGCATCAGCCGTCTGTTCCAGATGAACTCCAACAAGGAGATCCCCATGGACTCTATCGACGCCGGTGATATCGGCGCTGGCGTAGGTTTCAAGGATATCCGCACCGGCGATACCCTCTGCGACGAGGAGAAGCCCATCGTGCTGGAGTCTATGACCTTCCCCGACACCGTGATCTCTATCGCCGTCGAGCCGAAGAGCCAGGCTGACATCGCCAAACTGGACAACGGTCTGGCTAAGTTGGCCGAGGAGGATCCCACCTTCACCGTCCGTACCGACGAGCAGAGTGGTCAGACCATCATCTCTGGTATGGGTGAGTTGCACCTCGACATCATCATCGACCGCCTGAAGCGTGAGTTCAAGGTGGAGTGCAACCAGGGCAAGCCCCAGGTGAACTACAAGGAGGCCATCACCAAGGAGGTTGAGATCGACGAGACCTACAAGAAGCAGTCGGGTGGTCGTGGTAAGTACGCTAAGATGCTCGTCAAGGTCGGCCCGGTTGATCCTGACTATGACCTGAAGAACAACCCCGGCCTGCAGTTCGTCAACGAGGTGAAGGGTGGTAACATTCCTAAGGAGTTCATCCCCAGCATCCAGAAGGGCTTCGAGGCTGCCATGAAGAATGGTATCCTGGGTGGCTATCCTCTCGATTCGCTGAAGGTGACTGTCGTCGATGGTGGCTTCCACCCCGTCGACTCTGACCAACTCTCGTTCGAGATTGCAGCCCAGATGGCATACAAGGAGGCTTGCGCCAAGGCTAAGCCCGTGCTGATGGAGCCCATCATGAAACTCGAGGTGGTGACGCCCGAGGAGAACATGGGTGACGTGATCGGTGACCTGAACAAGCGTCGTGGTCAGGTGGAAGGTATGGAAGAGGCCCGTAGCGGTGCTCGCGTTGTGAAGGCCCAGGTGCCCCTCAGCGAGATGTTCGGCTATGTGACCGCCCTGCGTACCATCACCTCTGGTCGTGCCACCAGCAGCATGGAGTACGATCACCACGCTCCTCTGAGCAGCGCCATTGCCAAGGCTGTGCTCGAGGAAGTGAAGGGACGTGCAGACCTCGTATAAGTGAAAAGTGAAGAGTGAAGAATTTGCTTCCGCTCTTCACTTCATATGGCAACTGCCGCTGAGTAAATGACTCTTTAGCGGCGGATAATTAAAATTTATAATTTATAATTTAGAATTGATTTTATTATGAGTCAGAAAATTCGTATCAAACTGAAGTCCTACGACCACAAACTCGTGGACAAGTCAGCCGAGAAGATTGTGAAGGCCGTGAAGGCTACGGGCGCTGTCATCAGCGGTCCCATCCCCCTTCCCACCCACAAGCGTATCTACACCGTCAACCGTTCGACCTTCGTCAACAAGAAGGCTCGTGAGCAGTTCCAGTTGTCAGACTACAAGCGTCTGATCGACATCTACTCGTCGACCGCCAAGACCGTCGACGCCCTGATGAAACTCGAACTCCCCAGCGGCGTGGAAGTGGAGATCAAGGTATAGTACCCATCCATTCACTCGAAAATAAAGGCTGCGAGGCAATGCTGTTTTGGCTATGTCTCGCAGTTTTTTGTTTTTATACTTTTTTATGTCCTTTCATGCGGTCGTTTCGCAAATAATGTGTATCTTTGTCGCCAGTTTCGTAGCACTATACATTACTATTAATAAACAAATAATTTATGAAAAACGTACCTGAAATCAAAATCGGCATCGTTGCCGTCAGCCGCGACTGTTTCCCCGAGTCTCTGGCTGTCAACCGTCGCAAGGCCCTCGTGAAGGCTTACACTGAGAAGTTCGATGCTGCCGACATCTACGAGTGTCCCATCTGCATCGTGGAGAGCGAGATCCACATGCAGCAGGCCCTGGAGGATGTCAACAAGGCTGGCTGCAACGCCCTCGTGGTCTATCTGGGCAACTTCGGTCCTGAGATCTCCGAGACCATGCTGGCCAAGTACTTCAACGGCCCCGCCATGTTCTGCGCTGCTGCTGAGGAGACCCAGAACGACCTGATCGACGGTCGTGGCGATGCCTACTGCGGTATGCTGAACGCCAGCCACGCCCTCTCGCTGCGCAAGACCCGCGCCTACATCCCCGAGGAGCCCGTGGGCGACGCTGCTCACTGCGCTGAACTCATCCACGAGTTCCTGCCCATCGCCCGCGCCATCGTAGGCCTGCAGAACCTGAAGATCATCTCCTTCGGTCCCCGTCCCAACAACTTCCTGGCCTGCAATGCCCCCATCCGCGCTCTCTATGACCTCGACGTGGAGATTGAGGAGAACTCCGAACTCGACCTGCTCGAGTCATTCCAGAAGCACCAGGGCGACCCGCGTATCGAAGAGGTGGCCAAGGATATGGCTCAGGAACTGGGTACCGGCAACAAGATTCCCAGCGTGCTGCCCAAACTGGCTCAGTACGAACTCACGCTGCTCGACTGGGTGGAGGCTCACAAGGGCTGCCGCCAGTATGTGTCGCTGACCACGAAGTGCTGGCCCGCCTTCCAGACCATGTTCGGCTTCGTGCCCTGCTATGTCAACAGCCGCCTCACCGGCCGCGGCATCCCCGTCAGTTGCGAGGTCGACATCTACGGCACACTCTCTGAGTTCATCGGCACCTGCATCACTCAGGATGCCACCACGCTGCTCGACATCAACAACACCGTGCCTCAGGATATGTACGAGGAGAGCATCAAGGGCAAGAAGTTCCTTTGCGACGAGTACACCGACAAGGAGATCTTCATGGGCTTCCACTGCGGCAACACCGCCTCCAGCAAGGTCTGCAACTGCAACATGTGCTTCCAGCGCATCATGGCTCGCAGCCTGCCTCGTGAGGTGACCAACGGCACCTTGGAGGGCGACATCAAGCCCGGCAAGGCTACTATCTACCGTCTGCAGTCGACGGCCGACACCAAACTGCGTGCCTACATCGCCCAGGGTGAGGTCATCCCCGTGGCCACCCGTTCGTTCGGCTCCATCGGTATCTTCGGCATCAAGAACATGAGCCGCTTCTACCGCCACGTGCTCATCGAGAAGCACTATCCCCATCATTGCGCCGTCATGTTCGACCACGCCGGCAAGTATCTGTGGGAGGTACTCAAGTACATGGGCATCCCCGTGGAGGAGATCGACTACAACTTCCCCAAGGGCGACTACTACCCAACGGAGAATCCCTTCTGCTAATCAGCGAGCAGGCATCACACACTTTCAGATGGCGGCTGTCCCCTTGCGGATGGCCGCCATTGTTCGTGTGATTTCGGCCCTGTCGTGTTAAACTGACAGGAAAACGGGGAGAAAAATATAATTTTTTGCTAAAAATCTTTGGTAGTTCAAAAATTATGTTTATCTTTGCACCCGAAATAGCCTGCCCTTGCGTGGGTGGGTGACAAAATTAATTTTGTGGAACGAGACCTCAGGCCAGTTGTACGGTCAGTCTCGAAAGGACGTTTTCAACACGTTACCTGTCTGTATCTTCAAACTTCGCAACTTTGAAACCATCTACAGCGGTAATGCAACTGAGACGTCTACGTTTGGGTTGATTTTATATCATCCTACGCCTGATTTCCCCTTATATATATAATAAGGTGTACCCTCCGCGAGGTGGCGTACCATCTTTGCGTATATAGCCCAAAGCGGGGGGAGTGTGTCAGGTGGTAGTGTTGTATATGTATATCACCTGACGTGGGCAGGCTTTCATGTTGCTTATCCTTAGATGGGGGCAATGCGAAGGCCTGAAGATAGGGATGGGCGCGGAGAGATACATACTCCCACGTCTTTTTTTGTTTCCATATTTTTAAGTGAAGAGCGAAGTAGAGCAGAAGCAAAGGGAAGTCTAATTCTCTTAATTCTTAACTCTTAACTCTTAATTGACGACCGACTGGGGAGTGTCGGCTGGCACCGCTGTGTGCTCATCTCAAAGCAATTGTTGGGAAACAAGAAAAGACAAAGATATCATTTTTATCAATTAATCATTTTATTAACAAATTAAAAACATTTACGTATGAAAAGAAATTTTCTTATTTTGATGTTGCTGTCCCTCTTGCCGTTGGCAGGATGGGCAATTACAGTGAATCCTGGGACTGGTTCACTTACTGCAGGCTCCGTCGAATGGGATAACGGCACTCATGACGTGTTTGCATCTCAAGTTACAGCCACAAGTTCTCTCGGCACCGTTACGGTTTATTATGCTGTAGTGAAGGGTAATGCAGTCCCACAGGCTAATGCAGAAAACACCTGGTATGAGTATGGTGATGCCAAACTTAAGGTGAAAGATGCCGGTACTTACTATGGTTGGTATAAGGTTGTGTCTTCCAGCAGCGAAGAGGATCCTATTGCTCCTACCAACATCTCAGGTAGTTTCACCATTACTCCGGCAGACATTACCGCTAGCGATTTCACTGCTCCTCAGACGAAGAGTCAGGAGTATGATGCAACTAAGACTGGTGCCGCTGCAAGAGCCGCTATTACTGCTGGTTCTTGGAGTAATGATTATGGTACATTCTACTATAGCACAACATACAATGCTACAGGTGTAGGATATACCACCGCTATTCCTACTGCAGAGAATGCAGGTTCTGTCAATGTGTACTGGATGATCAAGGGTAATAACGACCACAATGACTACAACCCTGCCAATGCAGAGGCTGCAAAGGTCGTTGGTACTATTACGAAGAAGAATATTGCATCGGGACTGACAGTATCTGGCATCGCTAGCAAGATTTACAATGGTGATGAACAGAAACTTTCTGGTGTCAGTGTAAGTTTCACGGATGCTGGTGCTACGCGTACAGTCAATAATTGCGTCGTTGCTTATTACACAAATTCCAACCGTGATGCTGCAGCATCTGAAGTGAAGGATAAGGCAACTTATTATCTGAAGATCACTGAACCTGCTGAGGGTAGCAACTATTCGTTCACAGAGTCAACAAAGACTTATGACATCACTGCTCGAAACCTGTTCGTTGAGGCTACTGTTACGAAGACCTATGATGGTGTATCCGGCTTGGGTGGCATTGACTACGATGATACCGATAAGTATTTTAATGATGACAATGTTGTGTTTACCTTCACTGGTTGGCAGAAGGACGATGAGGCATCTGTTACTCCTACTTTCGACTGGGGAACATCTGGAAGCGAAGCCCTTACCAATATCCTCTCGGCTGCTGAAGGAGTGACCTTCAGCAAAAACCAAGGTAACTATGCCTTGTCGATTGATAAGACCAAGATTACTGTCAACAGTAACTACAACCTCGTTGTAAAGTCTTCAAGTAATTTACATATTGCGAAGAAGGCTGATCTGGCTATTACCTATACCTATGAAACCAATACCGATGGTAATACGAATTATATCCAGAAGGATTATGGTACGAATCCTACACTGGATTATCTTAAGGGACGCTTCAGCATCGCAAATAGCGTTACTGGTGATAATGATGCCATCAAGGCTATCTTCACTGATTTTACAGTCGGCAGCACAAAGAATCAGGATGGTACTTATGACATCACTCTGACTAAGAGTGAAGACAATGCAGTTCTTGCTGTGCTTGATAACTATACGTATAATGCCGATTCTTGGGTTGCTCCTGCTAAGATTAAGTACAATAACGCTACATTGTATGTATCTCTGAAGACATCGTCCTTGAGTAAGTTGACTAAGGTATATGACGGTCAGGAGCCCAGCGTGAATCTGACATCAGCCGACTTCGATGTGGATGGATGGATTAAGAATGCAGATAAGGTTGACCTGAATATCACGGCTACTCTTGTCAATCCTACTCATAGTGCCAATGTGGGCAACTATACTGTGAACTTCTCGTTTACTGGTGATGCTCCCGAAGGTTATGATGTTGATGCAGATGGTACTGCTACTTATAAGATTACTGCAAAGACCATTGCTATTGCTAATGTGACAATTCCAGAGCAGGTTGTTGTTGCTGGCAACAATATTACCAAGACCAACTTCACTATTACCGGAATCGTAAGCACTGATAATAAGGATGCCATCTATGAATTGTACTTGGACAACAGTGTGGCAGATTCTGAGGATGCCACAAAGGTTGACGCCTCAAAGACCAGTAGTGATTCTGGCGACAATCTGATTAAGATTAAGGTAAAGAATGCTACACTTGCTGCTAACTACTCTGATATCACTGCCGCAGTAGGTAAGTTGACCATTCTCGATGCAGGAACCATCAAACTCGATGCTGATGTAGATATGACTACCGAACTTGCTGCTGCCAATGGTTCTACCAAGGCCGTAACATTCGCATCTCGTACTCTGACAGCAGACTCTTGGAACGTGATGGTTCTCCCGTTCGAGATTACCGTGTCTGACCTCTCCAAGCAACTTGGCTATGCCGTTGTAGACGTATTGGATCAGACTGCAAGTGACGGCAACATCCACTTCAACCTCTTCATGGGTACTATCAAGGCCAACACTCCGTTCATGTTCAAGGTCGACGGCGCGAAGACCAACTTGAACCAGTTCTCTTGGACTCCCACATCTGAGAAGCCGATTGTCTATAACACAGCCAATAACGAGACTGATGGCTACGTAAAGATTGGTGAGGATGGTAATCCTTATGTCACTGATGGTGCTGGCAATAAACTGATTGGTACGTACAAGCCCACTGCAATCAACGATGGTGAGTACTACTTTGGTTTGGTGGATGGTAAGCCCGGTTGGAAGCCCGCTGCTAGTGCATCTCCTATTAAGGGCGAACGCGCTATCCTCGTGGCTGCTGGTGAAGGTGCACGTCAGATCCTTATTGAGGAGCCTGATGGCAGCACAACTGCTATCGACGTAGTTGTCGCTGAACGCATCACAACCTCTAATACTGGCTGGTACACTCTGAATGGCGTTAAACTGCAGGGTGCTCCCACTGAGAAGGGTATCTACATCAACAACGGCAAGAAGATTGTTGTTAAGTAAATAGCCTTTTAACATTAGAGAGTTCGCTCACACTTTAGAAGAGCGTGGGCGAACTCTTCACTTACATGATAAAATAAAAACGGAAAAGAAAATGAAGAAAGTTGCATATATAACTCCTGAGTTGGAGGTTGTAAACTTGAAGTTGAGTGACGCTCTACTTGTTATTTCCTATAGTGGTGACCAGCCTCCCGTGAGCGATGAGCCCGGTAATGGTGATGACCAGATCTAGGAATTACAGAGTTATAATTCAGTGTCTTTCACTATGAACTAAAGAGTCAGGAAACACTCCCTTTGATAAAAAAAAGGAGGTGGGCGCAGGCCCCATCGGTCAAAGCCCACCTTTTTCTAATAACGCAAAGCCATCATGGGATGATGCACGGATGAGCGAAACATCGCTTTGCGGCAACTTTTCTCATGAAAAGTTATAGTTTTAAATTGTTAATAAAGACACATTCGGCCTGCCGGCTCGTGAGAGTAGGCCGGCCCGCAAAAACAGAAGTCGCCGGCCCGTGAGGGTCGGCGATTGTCATGGATGGAAAGAAATTACTATAATTGCCATTAAACTAAACTGCCACGCCTGTTCGCATAACATCATCGTAAAGAATGCTGTTTTCGTGTTCTTCCATAAGAACAGGCTCAATAAGGTCGTTTACCTCATGACCATCATGTACAAGACGCTGTGACCAGTCAAGCCACATTCCTTCGTCTATCTTAGGGACGATGACGGCCACGTCGATGTCGCTCAGGGGTGTGGCATATCCCTTGGCATAGGAGCCATACAGCATGACCTTAGGCTCTTTCCCGTAATGGGGCGTGATTACTTGTTTATATCGTCGGACGATGGCGATGGCTTCGTCGCGGCTGAGTATTCTTGAAGTATCCATTGCTTGAACTTTTTTGTTTCATCTAATATATACGTGCTAACACTCTCATTGAGCGATGCAGATACTTGATTCTTGTATTGTGGGTAACGTGAGGCGATGTACATAGGCTTCATTCTTTCAATGAAATCGCGCTGCTCCGTAGTCAGTTTGTCGGATAAGCCACAGCCTTTGAGCAGACGCCAGTGGTCGTGGATGTAGAGCGGGTCGTCATCTTGCGTTCCCGTCCAATAGGCTTTGATTAACTTCTCCAAGGCCTGATGACATTCGAAGGCCACGTAGAGCCATCGACCTCCCTTGTGCATCCATTCGGCTGCATCAATGTCGCGATCGACGATGTCAAGCCATTGCTGAACTTTGTCTTCTTTTGCCATAATCGCTTCATTACGTTATTCGGTTGCAAAAATACAAAAAAAAATCAATGTCGCCAAACGATTTGCCATTTTCCTCGCTTCGCGACAACTTTTCTCATGAAAAGTTATAGTTTTAAATTGTTAATAAAGACACATTCGGCCCGCCGGCTCGTGAGAGTAGGCCGGCCCGCAAAAACAGAAGTCGCCGGCCCGTGAGGGTCGGCGATCTTCTGTTTTGCGGTACGGAAGGGCTTGGCGGAGCCTTTTACGCAGCCTTCAGTAAGTCAAGCACAGAGTAAACGCGCGTCATATTCTCGAACGTAAAATACTGGTCGTCTAGCACCATCCATTTCTCACGCTCCTTGACAGGCATCTGCTTGATGTCGGGGAAAAACGATACGGGTACGATGACCGTTCGCCCATCTGTCAAGCGCACGACCATTTTTCCGCGATACGTCTTGAAGTCCATATCCTTGATACCTACATTAACATCTTTCATCTTACACATTGTATGGTCCTCCTGCTTCTGTTTTTGCGGCGGATTACAGTCATTACTGTCCTTCCGCAGCACCTAAAGAAGTTATGCTTCTAACTCGCGCAGCAAGTCGGTGAGGATGTATGCATCGCTTTGCAACTGCAATCCACTGTCTGGATTAACAAGAAGTTTGTATGTCCTCGAATTATATAGAATATCGAGTGCACGCTCAGTGTCAATGCTGAGTTGCTCTCCCAGTAAGGCTGCTATGCGCCCCGTCTTCCGCCATAGAACTTGGTCTCTCATCCTTTCCCTCCTTTCTCTGCCACAGGTTCATCAGTAAGAAAGTGTAGACATTGGTCAACAATGACTTGGCTGCTGATGCACATCTGGTGGGTTGGCTTAGCAAAACGGAGTTGACCAATGGCTTGCTCGGCGGTGATCCTTCCGGTATAGTAGTCTTCGACAGTGTCAATCACCTGGTCGTTGGCCACGCCACCCTCTATGATGTCGTACCCCAGCCAAGGCTTCTCGCCACGTCGGCTGCTGACAATAAAGTCGAGCCATTCCTGATTGTAATGCTCCAAGCGAAGGCGACGCACGTTGGAGGGGAGCAGTGTTTCATCAAATGAATAGGTGGAAAGCACAGGCGTATCAACAGCACGTATGACACAAACTCGCCGAGCCCATCGCTCGGCTTGTTCGCGGAGGTTAGTGACATAGAAACCTGGTCCGAAGTCGAGTTCGCTACGGCCAACGCCAGTAAGCGGTGCTGTAACACTCATGTATGAGCCATGATAAAGTGTCATTGTGCACCTCCTTTCGCTTCCCAGTTCTTCAGGGCTTCCTGGACATTCCATACAACACCGTCGATGCTTTCGGCGTGTAGCGTGTCGTAGCAATCAATCAGCAGGCGGCGCACCAGCCCTTGGCGCTTCAAACGGTTAAATAGTTCCGTGGCAGTAATGCCCATGCTCTGTGCGGTTGCTCCGATGGCCAGTGTGATGAATTGAGTCTGCGGTAACTTCACGACGGGCTGTGTCTTGAAGTAGTCTGCTATGGTCTGCTGCATCACTTTGGTACTCATAATCGTGGAGTTTTAGAAATATGTTGCAAAGATAATCATTTTCCTTGAAACATTGCACTTTTCTCATGAAAAGTTATTGTTTTTCCTATAGAAACAGTTTGTTTCGCCAGTGGAAACAGTTTGTTTCTCCTGTGGAAACAAGTTGTTTCTACTATAGAAACAGTTTGTTCCGATAGGAGGAACAACTTTTTTGCTTAAATATTTTGCAGAGTAAATAATCTTTAGTAATTTTGCAGGCAGTCTAGAAAAATTAGACTAAAACAAAGAATAGTCATTTTATTAACAAATAAAAAAACATGTACAAACATTTAATTTCTTTCTTATCCCTGCTGCTGACGGGCCTCGGCACCGCCTCCGCCGCCTCAGGCGATACCTATGTGAAGGTTACCCAACCGAGTGACCTGGTTGTTGGCGGAACGTATATCCTGGCGGCGACGTATAGTGGCAAAACATATGTGGCTTCGGGCTGGAGTAGTACTAGGTTCTCTACCCAATCTACAGGTTTTAGCGTTGATGAAGGTACGATAATTATTAGTACAGCCTCACCTATATTATTTACATTGGGAGGAACATCAATTGGATACACTCTAAACTATGATGAAACGAAGTATCTAGGATGGAATACTAGTACTCAGTTGAAGGAGTCAACAACAGTTACTAACAGTGAGAAATGGACATATAATTATGATAATTCGCGTAATACATTTCTGTTAATAAATGTATCTTCTACTGATAGAATCTTATTTCTAGTAGATGTGGTAAGTGGTAGCAAGACTTTCTTCTACATACAATCTAATACAGATAAATCTTTTAGTTCTGGCCTCCCTCCTGCAAACTTATACCGCAAGATAGGTTCTGCTATCACCCTCTCCTCCGCCTGCACCGACGGCACGAAGTACTATGGGACTTATAGTAATGAGAGCGCGTTTGTGGTGCCGGAGGATCTGACGGTGTCGGAGATTAAGGTGGTCGACGGGAAACTGACGATGGGAAACTATGAGACGGGAGCCGTGGTGCCTGCTAATACGGGCGTGATGGTCTGTTCGTCTGCAGCGGGGGCTCATAGCGTGGCGCTGTCGAGTGAGGCCGGCAGTTCGGTGTTAGGCAGTGAGAATATGCTGAGGCCTTCGGGCAGCGGCATTACGGCAGAGGCGATGGCAGATGCTGATGCTGGATGCAAGTACTATCGCCTGACGATGCATAACAATGAGACGCTGGGCTTCTACTGGGGGGCGGCTGATGGCGCGGCTTTTGCGCTGGGCGCCAATAAGGCTTATCTGGCTGTGCCGACTGGTGACGCGGCTCGTCTGGCCGGCTTTGGTATGACGGACGGCGAGGCGACAGGCATCGAGGCGGTGGCTGGCGAGACGGGCAACGGCGAGACCTATAACCTGCTGGGCCAGCGGGTGACGGCTGACCGCGCCAAGGGCATCGTGATCAGGAACGGAAAGAAACGTGTGGTTAAATGAGGAGACAGGACAATGAAGACATATATTGAACCAGAAATAGACGTTGTTTACCTGAGGCTGGAATCGGCCTTGCTGGTCGGTACTGGCGTGCAGGATACGCCGGGGGATGAATACAACGATGGGGATGAGTCGTACAGCCCATCGTTTGAACTTTGAGGCTTTTGCAGCGGACTACAGGACTTAAGGACTTTTATGTGCAAAAAATAAGTCGCTCAAACGAGAGCGACTTGTTTTTTGTTTATTTGTACTTGAGAATCTGTCCGGGCTTCAGTTTGACGTTCTTGCCGATGCGGTTCAGGCTGCAGAGGGCGCTGACGCTGGTGTGGTGCTTGCGGGCAATGGCAGAGAGCGTCTCGCCGCGCTTCACCTTATGATAGCGCACATTGTTGTTGGCCTGGGCCTTGCCGGAGCCGGGCACCTCGGCGTAGTTGAGACCGTCGCCACCGCGATAGACACCGCCAGTGCCGCGCAGACGGGTGGCCTGCGACGACTCATGGTTGTAGGTGGAGCGGCGGAAGGTCCATTCGTCGCCGATGACGTCCTGATTCTTGAAGTCGAACATGATGGCGGGGTTGAGGGCTACGCCTGCCAGACGGGTCTCGAAGTGCAGGTGGGAGCCGGTGCTACGACCAGTGTTGCCGCCCAGGCCGATGACATCGCCGGCGCGAACCTCCTGGTTCTCGCTGACCAGTTGCTTCGACAGGTGACCGTAGTAGGTCTCCAGTCCGTTGGGGTGGCGGATGACCACATACTTGCCATAGCCGCGAGCCTCATACTTCACCACGCGCACCTTGCCGCTGAAGGCAGCACGGATGGTGTCGCCGATGTAAACCTTGATGTCCAAGCCCTTGTGCTGACGGCCCCAGCGTGCACCGAAGTTGGAGGTGATCACGCGGCTGGGCGTAGGCATGCAGAAATCGCGCAGGTCGATGCGGAACGAGTCGGGCAGGTTGGCCGGCACGTGGGTGTAACTGTTGCTCCACTCCTCGTAGAGGTCGGCAGCGGGTGCTTCCCATACTTCGTTCATGATCAACTGTTGTAGCATCACTGAGTCGACGGCCTTCATCTTGCGGTCGATGGGGGCTTGGTTGGCCAGCAGGTCTTGGCCGGCCACGGGCAGGACGGCCAGCGATGCGAGTGCGATAAGTGACAGTTTCTTTATTTGCTTGAATATCATAGGTTATGTTATTTTCGTTCGGTAAGTCAAAAATTCGTTGCAAAGGTAATAAATAATTGTGGAATATCTATGCCCCGCAGCGGATTATTTGTGTACTTTTAACATTATCGCTACGAAATGGCGGCCCAATTAACATTTGTCTTGCGCAGTTCGCGCAGTCGGTTCCACAGCATCTGGTACTTGGCCGACTGGCACAGCGGGTCTTCGTCGATGATCTTCTGGGCCTCGTCGCGGGCCATCTGCACCAGTTGGCCGTCGCGGGCAATGTCGGCTATCTTCAGGTCGAAGGCCATGCCGCTCTGCTGCGTGCCCTCCAGGTCGCCCGGGCCGCGCAGTTTGAGGTCGGCCTCGGCGATGCGGAATCCGTCGTTGGTCTCGCACATGATGTCGATGCGCTTGCGGGTCTCCTCTGAGAGTTTGTAGTTGGTCACGAGGATGCAGAAACTTTGGTCGGCACCGCGGCCCACGCGGCCTCGCAACTGGTGGAGTTGGCTGAGGCCGAAGCGCTGGGCATCGAGGATGACCATCACCGAGGCGTTGGGCACGTTGACACCCACCTCGATGACCGTCGTGGCCACCAGTATCTGGGTCTCGCCGCTGACGAAGCGCTGCATCTCGGCCTCCTTGTCCTTGGGCTTCATCTTGCCGTGCACCTTGCTCAGGCGGAACTCGGGGAAGGCCTCGCGCAACACCTCGAAGCCCTGCTCCAGATTCTTCAGGTCGCTCTTGGCGCTCTCCTCTATCAGCGGGAAGACGATGTAGACCTGCCGGCCCTCGCGGATCTGGCGGCGGATGCCGTCGTAGAGCGAGGTCATGCGGTTGTCGAAGACGTGGCTTGTCAGGATGGGCTTGCGGCCGGGGGGCAGTTCGTCGATGACGCTCACATCGAGGTCGCCGTAGAGCGTCATGGCCAGCGTGCGGGGGATGGGAGTGGCCGTCATGACCAGCACATGGGGGAAAGACTCTCTCCCAGCCCCTCCCTGTGAGGGAGGGGAGTAGTTAGTGTCACGATGGGTGGAATTGGTGCTCACAGAGGTATCTACTCCCCTCCCTACAGGGAGGGGTTGGGGGAGAGTCTTCTCCCACAGTTTGGCCCGCTGGGCCACGCCGAAGCGGTGCTGCTCGTCGATGACCACCAGGCCCAGGTGGGCGAACTGCACGGTGTCCTCGATGACGGCGTGGGTGCCCACCAGAATCTGCACCTCGCCGGAGAGCAGGCCGTCGAGCACCTCCTGGCGGCGCTTGCCTTTGACGATGCCGGTGAGCAGTTCTACGCGGACGGGCATTCCCCGCAGGAACTCCTGGATGGTGGCCAGGTGCTGCTCGGCCAGTATCTCCGTGGGGGCCATGATGCAGGCCTGATAGCCGTTGTCCAGCGCGATGAGCATGGTCATGAGGGCCACCAGCGTCTTGCCGCTGCCCACGTCGCCCTGCAGCAGTCGGTTCATCTGCCGGCCGGAGCACAGGTCCTGGCGAATCTCGCGCATCACCCGCTTCTGGGCACCGGTCAGCGAGAAGGGCAGGTTGTGGGCATAGAAGTCGTTGAAGATGTCGCCAATGCGATTGAAGACGAAGCCGGCATATTTGCGCCGCTGGTCGCTCGCGTACCTTAATATATTTAGTTGGACGAAGAAGAGTTCCTCGAACTTCATGCGGACACGGGCCCTCTCCAGGTCTTTGGTGTTTTGGGGATAGTGCAGCGTGCGCAGGGCCAGGTCGCGCCCCATCAGGTGGAGCGGGGCGGTGATGAAGGGAGGGATGGTCTCGGGGAGAGGGTCCTTCAGTTGGGTGATGAGCGTCTTGGTAAGACGCTCTACGGAACGGGAGGTCAGGCCGGCCTTCTTCATCTTCTCCGTGGTGTTGTAGTAGGGCTGCATACCCATGGCGGTGGTGTCTACCTTCGAGGCATCGTCCAGGTCGGGATGCTGCACCTGAATGCGGTTGTTGAAGACCGACGGGCGACCGAAGAGCAGATAGTCCTTGCCAATCAGATAGTGCTGCTTGGCATACCGGCCACCATTGAACCACACCAGGTCCATGATGGCGGTACCGTCGGTGAAGTGGGCCACCACGCGCTCCTTGCGCGGCCCCATCTCGAAGGTCTCGAAACTCAGGATGCGGCCCACCACCTGCACGAAGGGCATGTCGCCCGTCAGTTCGCGGATGGTGTAGACCTTAGAGCGGTCCACGTATTTGTAGGGATAGTATTCGAGCAGGTCGCCAAAGGTCTCGATGCCGAGTTCCTGGCTCAGCATCTTCCTGCGGTTGGGCCCCACGCCCGGCAGGTACTTGATGTCCTGTTCGAGTATGTTCATCCGATAAGTGTCTCGGCGACTTTTAGGTCGAAGGGGGTTGTGATCTTGATGTTCTCGCGGTTGCCGTCGACCATCGCTACGGCGTGGCCGTAGGCTTCCACCACCGAGGCGTCGTCGGTGAAGGCATCGCTGTAAGGCTGGCGGTTGGCGGCCTTAAGCAGTTGGATGTCGAAGCATTGCGGGGTCTGCACCAGTCGGTAGTCGGCGCGATAGACATTCCCCTTCTCCACATGCCGCAGGGTCTCAACGACAGGGGTGACGGGGATAACTGCTTTGGCTGTTCGTGCGGCCTCATAGCAGGCATGGATGACCTCGATGGAGACGAACGGACGCACGCCGTCGTGGACGCCCACCACGCCCTCGGCATCGTCGGGGATGAGCGCCAGGCCGTTTTGCACGGAGTGGAAGCGCGTCTCGCCGCCGTCGGCCAGCAGATATGCTACTGCGAAATTGTACTTCTCGCACAGGTCGCGCCAGTAGTCCTGCTGACTCTTCGGCAGCACCAGGATGATCTGCAGGTCGGCCGAGTAGTCGCGGAACCGCTCAATGGTTCGCATCAGCACCGGCCGTCCGCCAATGGGCAGGAACTGCTTGGGAATGTCGCCCCCCATGCGCAGGCCTTTGCCGCCTGCCACGATAATGACGTAATTCATATCAGCGTTCCATCAAGTGGACGTAGCGCATGCCAGTGGCAACCTGGCGGGCGATGTCGGCACTCTTCAACTGGGTGAGCAGTTCGAAGGCGAAGGGGAAGGCAGCGGCGGGACCCTCGCCGGTGGTCACATTGCCATCGACGGTGCAGAGGTCGCCGGTGTAGGTGGCACCCTCCAGCGTCTGTTCGAAGCCGGGATAGCAGGTGGCACGCTTGCCACGCAGGATGCCCAGTCCGCCCAGCACGAGCGGTGCAGCACAGATGGCTGCCACGCGACGGCCGGCAGCATTCTGGCGGAGCAACGCCTGGCGTACACCCTCGTGGTTGTTCAGATTGGAGGCCCCGGGCATGCCGCCCGGCAACATCAGCAGGTCGGCATCAGCGAAGTCGCAGTCGGCAAACATCGCGTCGGCCACCACCTGCACGCGGTGGGCCGTCTCCACGATTTGCGAATTGTCCACCACACTCACGGTTACTACCTCTACACCCCCTCGGCGGAGCACGTCGACGGGTATCAACGCCTCGATATCTTCGAAGCCGTTGGCAAGAAAAACATAAACTTTTGCCATATTCTCAATTTTAATTTGTACTTTTGCAGGCACAAAGATACGAAATCTTTGTGAAACGCGAAAGAAAAAGAAGAAATATGTCATCGAAGACCCTCACATTTGCCCTCTTTGGCAACCTCTACCAGCAGGAGAAGTCGGCCGCCATCCGTCAGGTGCTGGCTTGTCTGAAGGTGCACGGCGCGCGCATCGTCGTCGACGAGGAATACTATCATTTCCTGATGGAGATGCCCGGCGTGCAGAGCATCCTGGGCATTCCCGAGACCCCCGGCAACCCGCAAAGTCCGGAGATTCCCGACAACTTCCGCTTCTCCACCTTCTGCGGCTGCGACTTCCAGGCCGACTTCGCCATCTCGATGGGCGGCGACGGCACACTGCTGAAGACGGCCAGCAGGGTGCGGGAGAAGGAGATACCCATCGTGGGCATCAACATGGGGCGTCTGGGATTCCTGGCCGATGTGAGTTCCGACGATGTGGAGAATATGGTCGATGCGCTCTACCGGGGCGACTATTCGGTGGAAGACCGGTCGCTCATTCACGTGGAGACCAACGGCGAGCCGATCGACGGCTATGAGTGTGCGCTGAACGACGTGGCCATCCTGAAGCGCGACTCGGCCTCGATGATCAGCGTACGGGCCAGCATCAACGGCGAATACCTGACCACCTATCAGGCGGACGGTCTGATCATCTCGACGCCCACGGGCTCTACGGCCTACTCGATGTCGAACGGCGGCCCCATCATCGTGCCCCGAACGGGCGTGAACGTGATGACGGCCGTGGCACCCCATTCGCTGAATGTGCGTCCCATCGTCATCCCCGACTCGGCACAGATCGAACTGACGGTGAGCAGTAGGAGCCACACCTTCCTGGTGGCCATCGACGGTCGCAGCGGCAAGTTGCCCGAAGGCACCACGCTCCGCCTGACCCGTGCGCCCTATATGGTGAAGGTGGTGAAGCGCAGCGGCACGCGCTACTTCTCGACCCTGAGGGAGAAACTGATGTGGGGAGCGGATGTTAGATAAGTTAAGAATTAAGAGTTAAGAATTAAGAGTTGTCGCCTTCGGCGATTAAGAATTAAGAGTTAAGAATTAAGAGTTGAGAATTAGGGAGGTTTTCCAACTGCCAGACAACCATTACACGATTAGGCAGATTTCCAGATGGTTGTGGGATGTCCTGCGAGGCAATCGCTTGCAGGCCGTGCTCAATGCGGCCATCGGACTGCTCGGCGTGGTGCTGGGGCTGGGCTCCGTGTGGGCCATGCAGCGAGCCATAGATACCGCAGCAGGGGCTCGCGAGGGGTCCATCTACTGGGCTGTGGCTCTGATGGCCGTGCTGATACTGGGCGAGTTTGCGCTGAGCGTGTCGCGTGTCTGGATCAGGAATATCCTGGGCATCAAGGCGCAGAACCGTATGCAGCAGCGCATCCTGGCCCGTCTGCTCCGTTCGGAGTGGCGCGGTAGGGAGGCCATGCATAGCGGCGACGTCATCAACCGCCTGGAGGAGGACGTGAAGACCGTTGTGACCTTCCTCACCGAGACGCTGCCCTCCACGCTCAGCACACTGGCCATGTTCATTGGTGCCTTTGTCTATCTGCTGCAGATGGACACGTGGCTGGCCATCACCACCGTGGCCATCCTGCCGATCTTTATTCTGGTCAGCCGAATCTATGTGGCCTATATGCGCAAGTATTCGCGTCGGGTCAGGGAGAGCGACGGACAGGTGCAGAGTCTGCTGACGGAGATCATGCAGCACCGTATGCTGCTGAAGACGATGGAGGCCGACCAGCAGATGCTGGGCCGGCTGGAGTCGACGCAGACCACGCTGCGCAACTGGGTACGCAAGCGTACCGTCTTTTCCGTGGGCAGCAACTTCTTCCTGAATGTGGGTTTTTCGCTTGGCTATCTCATTGCCTTCCTCTGGGGCGCCTTCCGCCTGCATGCTGGCACGCTGACCTTCGGCGGCATGACGGCCTTCCTGCAACTGGTCAACCGCATACAAGGTCCTGCCCGCGACCTCAGCCGTCTGTTGCCGGCCTTTGTCAGCGTCTTCACGTCTGCTGAACGCTTGATGGAACTGGCCGAGATTCCTGAGGAGGAGCAAGGTGAGGCACAATTCGTGCAGCGTCCCTGCGGCATCCGCTTCGAGCACGTGACGTTCAACTATGGCGCTCCCGGTCAGCAGCCTACGCTGGTGGATGTCAACTATGACTTCCCTCCCGGCTCCTGCACCGCCATACTCGGCGAGACCGGCGCCGGCAAGACCACGCTCATCCGTCTGCTACTGGCCCTGGTGCGTCCGCAGCAGGGGAGGGTGGTTATCTATTCTGGGCAGACTGACCAATATGTTCTCTCCGCCTTGCATCGCTGCAACTTCGTCTATGTGCCTCAGGGCAACACCCTGCTGAGTGGCACCCTGCGCGAAAACCTGCTGCTGGGTAACCCTCAGGCCACCGACGATGAGGTGCGCGAAGCCTTGCGGCTGGCCTGTGCCGATTTTGTGGACACGCTGCCCGAAGGGCTCGACAGCCGTTTCTCCGAACAGGGTGGGGGACTCTCCGAGGGGCAGGCCCAGCGCATTTCTATAGCCCGTGCCCTGCTCCGTCCGGGCAGTATCATGCTGCTCGACGAGGCCACCAGTGCGCTCGACGCCGAGACGGAGCGCAAGGTGCTGGAGAACATTCTTCGCAAGAAGCAGCGCACCGTCATCTTCGTCACTCATCGCACCGCCGTGGTCGACTATTGCGACCACACCATCACGTTCGCCTAATATAATAAGGTGGGAATGTTAAATCTGTGTTAACGCCCTCAAAAAGTCGGCCAAATGTTTGGTCGGTAAAGAAATAATGCCTACTTTTGCAGTGTACTACTAATGTGGTACACTAATACAAGCGTTATCGTTTAAGTTACAACATAGAGGTTATGATTGAAGTAAGTAACATGAGTTTTAAGTATGCCGGGCAGAAACGCCAGGTGTTCGAGAACTTCAGTTTGAAACTGGAGGCCAACCGCATCTATGGCTTGCTGGGCAAGAACGGCATGGGCAAGTCGACGCTGCTCTACCTGATAGCGGGGCTGCTGCGGCCTGGTAAGGGGGCGGTTTGTTGCGATGGTATCGCAACATACGAACGACGGGCTGAAACCTTACAGGAGATTTTCCTGGTGCCAGAGGAGTACGACCTGCCTTCGATGTCGTTGGAGAAGTATGTGCGGCTGATGGAGGACTTCTATCCTCGTTTTTGCCGCGAGGTGCTGGAGCGTTGTCTGAAGGACTTCGAACTCACTTCCGACCTGCATCTGAAAGCCCTGTCGATGGGACAGAAGAAAAAGGTCTATATGAGCATCGCCCTGGCTGCCCAGACGCGCTATCTGCTGATGGACGAGCCGACCAACGGGCTGGACATCCCCTCGAAGAGTCAGTTCCGCAAGGTGGTGGCTGAGAACATGAGCGAGGATCGCACGCTCATCATCTCTACCCACCAGGTGCACGACGTGGAGGCACTGCTCGACCACATCATGATTCTCACCGAGCGGGAACTGCTGCTCAATGCCTCGGTGGCTGACATCATGGAAAGGTATGCTTTTGAGATGCGTCTGCCGCAAGAGATGACGGAAGATGTCATCTATGCCGAGCCGTCGCTGCAAGGCAATGTGGCTATGGTGCGTCGTACGGCCGATATGCCCGAGACGCAAGTGAATCTGGAACTGTTGTTTAACGCTGTAACGAAAGGACTGGTGAAATGAAAAACTTTAATATGACTCGCTTCGGCCGCGTGCTGAAACTCGATTTCGTGGAAGGCCGCAAGGCCATGATGTGGGGTGCGCTCTGCATGTTGTTGCTCTACCTGTTCTTCTTCTGGTTTGCACATGTGATGGGATTCTCTTCCCAGGCATTTGTTGATTACTATGGTACTTATGAAGTAGCGATGGAAATGCGTGTCCATGCTCTCTGTGAGGCGGTGGGTGCTTTTGGTGTTGTGGCTATGTTTATCTTTTTCCTCATTGCCGCCAGCACGCTCTACCGCGATGAGCAGAAGAAGCAGCAGCGCATCGCGTGGCTGATGTTGCCGGCCTCGAATCTGGAGAAGTTCCTGTCGCGCTGGGTTTACCTGCTGGTCTTCTCGCTGGTGGGAGGATTGCTGCCGTTCTTCGTGGCCGACCTGATTCACATGGCTTATCTTTCGATGACCGATTATCCTGTGATGGCGGCTACCGATGATTTCTTCCACTTCTTCCCGCAAGGAGATTCTTGGCTGAGTGTGACGCGTGTCTATGCCTTTCTTGTAGGTATCCATGCCTTCTATTTGCTTGGTGGCGTGTTCTTCAGGAAGTATCACTTCATCGTGACCAGCGCCTTGGCTGTCTTGATTCTCATTTTCTTGGCGTCGTGCTACAACATGATAGGGCTTTACAAATACAATGATGGTGTGGGGTATCTGGCTATTGAGGCAGGCATCATCGTCCTTTCAATATTAGCCGTTGTCGGCTTCTCTTGGCTGGCCTATTGGCTGTTCTGCCGCTGGCAGGTTGTAACCCGTAAATTCGCTAACGTATGATATTCAATTCCGATAAACCGATATACGTGCAGATGGCCGACCGCCTCTGCGACGAGATACTGGCCGACAAGTACAAGGACGACGACCGCATCCCCTCCGTGCGCGAATATGCCGTGCTGCTTGAGGTGAACACCAACACGGCGGTGAAGGCCTACGACGAACTCGCGCGTGCGAACATTATTTATAATAAGCGGGGATTGGGCTACTTTGTCACCAAGGGTGCGAAGAAGCAGATACTGAAAGAGCGCAAGAAAGTGTTCGTGAAAGAGAAACTGCCAGAACTGTTCCGGCAGATGCAATTGCTGGGCATTACGTTAGAAGATGTTAAAGTTGCGTATGATGCGCAACAAAACTGATGCTTCTTGCGTCTATTGGATAAAATCAGCAAGCGATGATACACTTAGAAAACGTCAATAAGACCTACTTCGGCGCCCAGCCGCTGCACGTGCTGAAAGGCATCAACCTCGATATCGAGGCGGGCGAGTTCGTCTCCATCATGGGTGCCTCGGGCTCGGGCAAGTCCACGCTGCTCAACATCCTGGGTATCCTAGACAACTATGACTCGGGCACTTACGAACTGAATGGGGTTCTTATCAAGAACCTCTCAGAGAGCAAGGCCGCCGAATACCGCAACCGGATGATTGGCTTTATCTTCCAGTCGTTCAACCTCATCAACTTCAAGACGGCCGTGGAGAACGTGGAGTTGCCGCTCTTCTATCAGGGCGTCAGCCGCCGCAAGCGTCACACCCTCGCCCTTGAGTATCTAGAAAGACTGGGCCTTCTGGACTGGGCCACCCACTATCCCAACGAACTCTCCGGCGGACAGAAGCAGCGCGTGGCCATTGCCCGTGCCCTCATCACCAAGCCGCAGATCATCCTGGCCGACGAGCCTACGGGTGCCCTCGACTCGAAGACCTCGGTGGAGGTGATGCAACTGCTGAAGGACCTGAACCAGTCGGAGCATATCACCCAGGTCATCGTGACCCACGACCCCGGCGTGGCCGAACAGACGAACCGCATCATACGTATCAAGGATGGAGTTATTGAATGAGATATGGGCCACGGCCCGACGGAACAAACTGCGCACGGGGCTGACGGGCTTCGCCGTGGCATGGGGCATCTTTATGCTGATCGTGCTGCTGGGGGCCGGCAACGGACTCATCAATGCGCAGTTGAGGCAGAGCGACCGCTTCCTGAGCAGTTCGATGGTGGTCTTCGGCGGCGAGACCTCGAAGCCCTATCAGGGACTGAAGGAAGGGCGCGACATCCGGCTGCAGGGGCGCGACATCGCCGTCACGGCCAGCGACTTCAAGGGCACCATCGACGAGGTGGGTGCCCAGTATCGCACGGTGAGCATCATCAGCAACGGCCAGCAGTACATCAACGGCCAGATAGCCGGCGTGTACCCCAACCACACGAAGATAGACAAGGTGGAGATGCTCCACGGGCGCTATATCAACGACCTGGACATCCGCGAGAAGCGCAAGGTGCTGGTGCTCAGCAATAAGCAGGCGCAGGAGTTGCTGGCTGCTCCGTCTGTTCAGTCTGTTGCGTTAATAACGCAACAAACGGGACGGCTCATCGGACAGTATGTGAAGGTAGGCAACTTCGCCTTCAAGGTGGTGGGCATCTACAAGGAGCAGGAGAACGGGCGCGCCGACGTCTTCTCGCCCTACACCACGGTGAAGAGCATCTACGGCGCCAATACCGACGATGCCGGCCGCATTGAGTTCACCTTCCACGGACTGACCACCGAAGAGGCCAACGAGGCCTTCGAGCAGGAGTATCGCCAGCGCATCAATGCCAACCACCAGGCCCATCCCGAGGACGAAAGTGCCATCTGGCTGTGGAACCGCTACACGCAGAACCTGCAGATGGAGACAGGCATCGGCATCATCCGCACCGCCCTCTGGATAGTGGGCCTCTTCACGCTGCTGAGCGGCATCGTGGGCGTGTCGAACATCATGCTCATCACCGTGAAGGAGCGCACCCATGAGTTCGGCATCCGCAAGGCCATCGGCGCCAAGCCGTGGAGCATCCTGAAACTTATCATCATCGAGAGCATCGTCATCACCACTATCTTCGGCTACATCGGCATGCTGCTGGGCATAGCGGCCAACGAGTATATGGACGCCACGCTGGGGCATACCAAGGTGGATGCTGGCCTCTTCAAGGCCACGATGTTCGTCGACCCCACCGTCGGCCTGGATGTATGTTTCGAGGCCACGATGGTCATGATCATCGCCGGCACCATCGCCGGCCTGATTCCCGCACTGAAAGCATCACGAATCCGCCCCATCGAGGCACTAAGAGCAGACTGACATGAGACTGGATATAGACACATACAGAGAAATCATCGACACGCTGACGCGCAACAAGAGCCGTTCGCTGCTGACGGGCTTCGGCGTGTTCTGGGGCGTTTTTATGTTGGTTGCACTCATTGGCGGCGGACAGGGACTGAAGGAACTGCTGAACCAGAACTTCGAGGGCTTTGCCACCAACTCGGCCATGGTGTGGGCACAACCTACATCGAAGGCCTACAAGGGCTTCCGCAAGGGGCGCTACTGGGAGATGGAGCGCAAGGACGTGGACCGTCTGAAGCACCGCATACCCGAACTGGACGTGGTGTCGCCCATGCTCTTCTCGAATGGCGGCACGGCCTACTACGGCGACCGCAAGACGACGGTGGGCATCAATGGCGTGATGCCCGACTACCAAAAGATCAACAATCCCAAGATGTTTTATGGTCGCTACCTGAACGACATGGACCTGGCTGAGCACCGCAAGGTGTGCGTCATCGGCAAGAAGACCTACAAGGATCTTTTCCCCGGCGGCGGCGATCCCTGCGGCAAGTTCATCCGTGTGGACTCCATCTACTACCAGATAGTGGGCGTAGACTACAACGTGTCGGGCGGCATGTCGTTCGGCTCGGAGGCGGGCACCACCATGCTGCTGCCCATCACGCTGATGCAGCAGACCTACAACCGCGGCAACGAGGTGGACATGATTGCCCTGACGGGACGGCCCGGCGTGGTGATGAGCACCCTGGCACCCCGCATCCGCGAGACCATCGGGCGGGCCCATCTGGTGGATGCCACCGACGAGCAGGGCATCATGGTCTTCAATACCGAGGTGCTGTTCCAGTTGCTCGACTCGCTGTTCCGTGGGGTCAACTTCCTCATCTGGCTCGTCGGCCTGGGTACGCTGCTGGCCGGAGCCATCGGCGTGTCGAACATCATGATGGTCACCGTGCGCGAGCGTACCATAGAGATTGGCATCCGTCGGGCCATCGGTGCCACGCCGCGCATGATTCTCTCGCAGATCATCTCCGAGAGCATTGTGCTGACGATGGTGGCAGGCATGAGCGGCATCCTGTTTGCCGTGCTCATCCTGCAGATGCTGGAGATGGGCAATACCGAGGACGGCATCGTGGCGGCCCACTTCCAGGTGGGCTTCTGGACGGCCCTCTCTGCGGCCTTCGCCATAGCCGTCATGGGCGTCCTGGCCGGTCTGGCCCCCGCCGCCCGTGCCATGAGCATCAAGCCCGTAGACGCGATGAGGGATGAGTGAGATGAGGTAAAAATTAAGAGTTAAGAATTAAGAATTAAAATATGAAGAAGTACATTAAGTTAGTCATTGCCGCAGTCATTGCGCTGATTTTCATCGGAACATTCGTGTTCCTCTGGCAGAAGAGCCAGCCCAAGGAGATTGTATACTCGGAGTTCACGCCCGAGATGAAAGACCTCCAGAAGACCACCATCATTACGGGCAAGATAGAGCCCCGCAACGAGGTGAACGTGAAGCCGCAGATCAGCGGCATCATCGCCGAACTGATGAAGGAACCCGGCGACCGTGTGCAGCAGGGCGAGGTGATTGCCCGTGTAAAGGTGATACCCGACATGGGACAACTCTCCAGCGCCGAGAGCCGCGTGCGCCTGGCCGACATCAACCTGCGTCAGGTGGAGAAGGACTATGCTCGCGTGCAGAACCTGCACGACCAGCAGTTGGTGAGCGACGAGGAGTTTGAGAAGTCGCGCCAGCAACTCCGTCAGGCCCAGGAGGAGAAGGCCGCCGCCGTAGATGCCCTGCAGGTGGTGCGCGACGGCGTGTCGAAGTCGAATGCCTCGGCCTCCAGCACGCTCATCCGCTCGACCATCAGCGGCATCATCCTCGACATTCCCGTCAAGGTGGGCAACTCGGTCATCAACAGCAATACCTTCAACGACGGTACGACCATTGCCACCGTGGCCAACATGCAGGACCTCATCTTCCGTGGCAACATCGACGAGACCGAGGTGGGACAACTCAGCATCGGCACGCCGATGACCATCACCATCGGTGCCCTGCAGGATCTGACCTTCGACGCCACGCTGGAATACATCTCGCCGAAGGCCACCGAGAGCAACGGCGCCAACCAGTTTGAGATAAAGGCTGCCGTGGCGGTGACGGCCGAGGGCAAGATACGTTCCGGCTATTCGGCCAACGCCGAAATAGTGCTGGCCAAGGCCGAGCAGGTGCTCTGCGTGCCCGAGAGTGCCATCGAGTTCAGCGGCGACAGCACCTTCGTCTATGTGGTGAAGGAGCAGGGCGGTCAGAAGCAGTACGACCGTCAGCCCGTGGTCACCGGCCTGAGCGACGGCGTGAACATTGAAATCAAGCAGGGCCTCACCGCCGACCAGAAGGTGCGCGGCCCCCAGATCATTTCCGACACTAACGACTAACCCGCCATGAGAATCGCCCTTGCCCTGTTTGCTGCGATACTATCGCAGCCCCTTCTGGCCCAGACCCCCTGGACCCTCCGCCAGTGCTGCGACTACGCCGTGGAGCACAACATCAGCGTGAAGCAATATGAGAACCAGCGCCAGCAGCGCGAGATACAACTCTCCACGGCCCGCAACCAGCGGCTGCCCGACCTCAACGCCAGCGCCGGCCAGAACTTCTCCTTCGGCCGAGGCCTGACGGCAGAGAACACCTATACCAATACGAACACGAGCAGCACATCGTTCTCGCTGGGCACCAGCGTGCCCCTCTTCACGGGCTTCCAGATTCCCAACAACATCCGGCTGAACCAACTGAACCTGGAGGCGGCCACGCAGGACCTGGAGAAAGCGAAGAACGACATCCGCACCCAGGTGGCCCAGGCCTATGTGCAGATTCTCTACGACATGGAGATGAGCGACGTGGCCCATCGGCAGATTAGCATCGACTCGGCCCAGGTGGCCCGCCTACAGTCGCTGCTCAACGTGGGCAAGGTGAGCGAGGCCGAACTGGCCCAGCAGAAGGCCACGATGGCCCAAAGCCAACTGACGGCCACGCAGGCTGACAACAACCTGCAACTGGCCATCCTCTCGATGACCCAACTCCTGGAACTGCCCAGCCCCGACGGCTTCACCATCGTCCGCCCTCAAGGTTCTGTAGGCTGCGATAACATCGCAGCCCTCCCAACCCCCGACGACATCTACGCTGAGGCCCTCGCCGTGAAGCCGGAGATACAGGCCCAGCAACTGCGCCTGCGCTCTGCCGACAACAATATCAAGATTGCCCAGTCGGGGCTCTATCCCACGCTGTCGTTCAGCGCCGGCCTGGGTTCCAACTACTATAAGACTTCGGGCTTCGTGGCCGACGGCTTCGGCAAGCAGTTGGAGAACAACTTCAGCCAGTATCTAGGCTTCAGTCTCAATATCCCCATCTTCAACCGCTTCCAGACCCGCAACAACATCCGCTCGGCTCGGATTGATCGTCAGAACCAGCAGTTGTCACTTGACAACACGAAGAAAACGCTCTACAAGGAGATACAGCAGGCCTACTACAACACCATCGCCGCCCAGCAGAAACTGCAGAGCAGCGACCAAGCCCGCGAGAGCAGTGAGACGGCCTTCCGCCTGATGCAGGCCAAATATGAGAACGGAAAGGCCACCATCACCGAGTTCAACGAGGCCAAGAACAACTACCTGAAGTCGGAGAGCGACCTCACCCAGGCTCGCTACGAATATCTCTACCAGCAGGCCCTCATCCAGTTCTATCGCGGAAGGGAACTTGCCTTCTGATAGTTTGGACGAAGCAAACCTCAGGTTTGGACGGAGCAAACCCATAGTTTAGACGAGGGTGTGTCAAAATAGGCACATCCTCTTTTTTTATCACAAAGCCCCGACTTTCTCAAGCCAGGGCTTTGCTATGTCCAAAAATATTTGTACCTTTGGACCAAGTTCTTAAAAACATGGCAAAGATACACTTTCGTCCTT